>JAFOIS010000007.1 GCA_017420605.1 Lachnospiraceae bacterium
CCGGAAATACGAGGGATCCGTGCGGCGGATCTCTTCGGGCGTCACGCCCGCCCGCCCCGCGTGCAGGGTATCGAGCATGATGAAGAGATTCTTACAGCGGAGGTCTTCGATGAGCGTCACCGCCTCCTGCAGGGAACGGACGCCCGCCCAGGGAAGGAATTCCACATTATAGCAAAGACCGTACAAAGCCGCCATCTCACAGATCTTTCCCACGGTTTCCGTATAGAAGGCGCGGTCCCTCGTCCAGACGCTGCCGAGAACGTCCTTCGCGCCGAGACGCGCCGCCGTCTCAAAGGCCGCTTCATAGGAAGAAATATCCAGATCCTCCCGGACCCTCGCAAGCTCGATGTCGTGCAGGCCGACGCCGCAGGATATGAGCGCTTCCCTGATGTCGGCGAACAGCTGCGGATCTTTGTCCGGCAGAAACGCCGGCTCTCCGGGCAGATGCATCGGGATCGTCCGGAGACTCACGAAGTCATAGCCTGTCTCCGCCGCGACGCGGATCTGCGTGACAGGATCCGTCCCGGGGATCGTAAGATATGCCAGGGAGTATTTTCTTGCCATGTTGCTTTCTCTCTTATGGTGATACTCCGGAAAAGGTTTCATATAAATCTTATTCCGGGCGGTGCGACTTTACATGGTTCGGGCTCGTATAGGTGCCGTTTTCATCCGGAACGAGCCGCCCTTCGAGGACGCAGTCCTTCGGGGTGTAAATGTCGTTGATGTTCCAGCAGCCCGGTGTCGGCACCGCGATGTTTTCCATCGGCGCTTCGACAAGGAACGGCTTGCCGGCCCGGTTCGCCGCGACGGCTTTCTCCATGGCCGGCCGGAACTCGTCGGCACTCTCTACGCAGACCGCTTCGACGCCGTAGGCTTTCGCGACGTCCGCCCAGCGCGGCGTATAGCGGTTTCCTTCCGCGTCCGTGAATTCCGTTCCGAATTTATGATGGTAATTGGCGTTCTCAAGTCCCGCGATCGTGCCGAACGCGGAATTGTTCATGACGACGAAGGTGCAGGCGATGCCGTGCTCCACCGCGCCGGCCAGCACCGAGGGGTTGACGCCGAAACCGCCGTCGCCCGTAAGCGTAAGCACGATCTTGTCCGGCGCCGCAAGCTTGCCGCCGAGTACGGCGGAAGCGCCGAAGCCCATGTTGGCAAGGCCGGAGGAATGATGGATCGTGCCGGGGATGGTGATATCGAACTGCTGCGCGACGCCGTTCTTATTCCAGCCGACGTCTGTGAAAATGACCGCGTCCTCCGGAATGACTTGCTTGACGTCCCAAAGGATCCGCTGCGGCGCCATCGGGAAACGGCCGTCGTGCGAGATCGCCTCGTTCGAGGCCTTGAAATCTGCTTTTGCCTTCGCGATCATTTCCCGGAGGGCGGGGTCGGACTTGCCTTCCGGACAGATCTTCTTAACTTCCGCAAGGATCTGGCCGAGCGCCAGCTTGAGATCGCCGACCGCGCCGACCGAGACCGGATAGTTCCGGCCGATCTCGGCGGGATCGATGTCGACCTGCAGGAATTCGGTATTCGCCGGCGTAAAGGTCACGCCCTGGTACCAGCTCGAGCTGTCCGCCTCCGCAAAGCGCGTTCCGAGACCGAGGACGACGTCCGCCCGGTTGGTCAGGGAATGCGTAAAGGCAAGGCCCCAGAAGCCGGTCTGTCCGATCATAAGCGGATGCAGGTCGGAAAGGCAGCCGTGGCCCGCGAGCGTACGGGAGACCGGAATATCCAGAAACTCCGCCAGCTCCCGCAGTTCTTCCGACGCCTGCGCAAGAAGGATACCGCCGCCCGCGTGGATGAGCGGGTGCTTCGCGCCGACAAGTTTTTCCGCGATCGCCTTCGCGGCGGCCGGATCGATCGCCGGTCTTGCGGTCACGTGTGAATCACGGAGCGTTCTGTCCCAGAGGTCTTCGCGCGCGATGCGCGAGAACATGTCCATCGGCATATCGATAAGGACAGGCCCCGGCCGGCCGGATTCCGCGAGGCGGAACGCGCGGTCGAGAACGTCCGGCAGAAGATCCGCATTGTCGATCCGGAAGGCGCGCTTCACCACCGGCTCCAGAAGGCGGTACTGGTTTCCGTCCTCGCGGAGCTGCACCTCCTGGTGCGGATGCTTGCCGAAATAATAGCTCGGCACGTCGCCGGCGATCACGACCATCGGGATCGAATCGAGCGAAGCGTTGGCGACGCCGGTGATCACGTTCGTGATGCCGGGTCCCAGGTGGCACATGACCACGGAAGCCTTATGCGTAAGCCGCGCGTAGCCGTCCGCGGCGCCGGAAGCGATCGATTCGTGGCGCATGCCGATGTATTCGATCGTTTTGCTCCTCGACAGCGCGTCCAGCATCCCGATCACGGTATGGCCGCACAGGCCGAAGACCTTCGTGACCCCTCTGCGTTCCAGATATCCGACCATCATGTCGGCAACCGTCTTACCCATTGCGCTCCTTTCACCGGCTCCCCGGTCTGTTCGTCTTCTATAGGCCCGTCTTCCGTTGCCGCGGTTTGCCGGGAGTTCCTTTTCCCCGCGCCGCCGGCCCTGTTTACAGCTCGATCCTCTTTCCTTCTTCCGCCGAAACATAGGCGGCGTAAATGAGCTTCATCGTATCGTACGCAAGCCGGAAGTCCGATTCCGGCTTCGTCCCGAAGGCGACGCCTTCCGCGAACGCATTCATTTCCTCCGCGTAACCGCGCAGCGTTTCCTCCGCGACGAGCACGCGGTTCCAGCCGGTCTTCGATTTCATGTTTTCGGAAATGTAAACGCTATCGAGCCCTTCCGCGTCCGCGAAATACGTCGACATGTTGTCGGCGATCGTCATGTTGCAGTCGAGGACGCCGTCATTGCCGTACAGCGTGATCTTGTTGCGGATCCCGCCCATCGTGTTGTCGTTGCACAGAATAACGGATTTGCTGCCGTCCGAGAACGTGATCGTGACCGTCGAGAAGTCCTCGACGTCGACGGGGTTCGCCGGGAGATATTTCCGCTCCTCCGCGGTCAGCTTCGTACAGATCCTGCCGGTGTCGGCCATGACGGAAACGGGGCGGATCTCCTCGCCGTGCGCTTCCGCCTCCACGGTCTTGAGATACAGGATCCCGGCGATCGGGTGCGAGCCGAGCCGCATCAGCGTCCCGCCGCCGACGTTCTTCCACTCCGAGGAAAGGACGGAAGTCGATCCGTGGATGCTGCATTCCCCGACGGAGTACAGAACGCGCGTTTTCTTTGCGCGCAGGATCTCCGCGGCTTTGACGATCGACGGGGAATAAATATAGTTTTCCGCGTAGAAGAAAGACCGGTCGCTCGCTTCGACGGCAAGCCGCACCTCTTCGAGCTCCCGCATCATCGTCTCGTACATGACCCGTTTCGGAACGCTGTCGCCGATCCTTTCGGGATCGCCTTCCCTGCCGAAATAACCGAACAGCGGCTTTTCGCAGACGACGTGCTTGCCGGCGCGCATGGCCTTTGCCGCAAAATCGACGTGCAGAACAGGCGGCAGGGTAATATCGACAAGATCGATCTCCGGATCTGCAAGGACGCTTTCGTAGTCCGCCGTCGCGGTCTCAAAGCCCCATTTCTCCTTCAGCGCCGCCGCACGGTCCGTATTCACGTCGCAGACGGTCTTGAGCCGCACCGCGACGGTATTCACCTTTTTATACGCATTGCAGTGGAAATTTCCCGCGAAACCCGCGCCGATTATGGCGACTGTTATTGTTTTCATCACTTCCTCCTCACCGGTACTTCCCGGATCAGTTCCGACGCCTTGCCGGCACGGAGCACATAACTGTCCGCCGTATGCCCGATCAGTTCCGTCATCCTCCGGCTCGCCGCAAGGACGGCGTCAAGGTCGATGCCCGTTGCAACGCCCATTTCCTCACACATATGCAGAAGGTCTTCCGTCGAAATATTGCCGGCCGCGCCCGGAACGAAAGGACAGCCGCCGATACCGGACAGCGCCGCGTCGAACTGCGTGAAGCCCTCGCTCATGCCCGCAAGGACATTGGCGAGCCCGAGGCCCCTCGTATTATGGAAATGGAGCCACCAGGACACTTCCGGGTACGCCTCTTTCATTTCCCGGCAGATCTTCGCGACCTGCGCCGGATTCGCCTGGCCGGACGCGTCGGACAGCGAGATCTCCGTGATGCCCGCACGAAGATAGGCTTCGACGATCTCCCGCACGACCGCAACCGGGATCTCCTTATCCCACGGGGATCCGAAGGCCATCGAGATCGAGCCGGAAATGCTGATGCCGCTTTCTTTCGCGGCCGAAACGCATTCCCCGAAACGCGCGACGGATTCCGCCGGCGTGCAGTTCAGGTTCGCGATGTTGTGCGCCACACTTGCGGAGACGTTCATTTTGACCTTCGTGCAGCCGCAGGCCGCCGCCCGCACGACACCCTTGAGGTTCGCGATCAGCGCGCGGTACTCCGTGCCTTCCTTCTTATGGATCAGGCGGAAGACCTCGTCGGTATCCGCCATCTGCGGCACGGCCTTCGGGCTCACGAAGGACCCGGCTTCGATGACCGGAAAACCCGCTTCCGCGCACCGGTCAATGAGTGCCGCCTTATCCGCAGCAGACAGGATCGTTTTTTCGTTCTGGAGTCCGTCCCGGAAGCCGACCTCGCAGACGCGTATTTTTTCAATCAGATTCATGTTCTCTCAACGATCCGGCCGCCGCAGGGAATGGCCGGATCCCCTTTCCTTTCGGCTCGTATGCTCACTCGGTATCCATTCCGTCTTTATAGAAGTCGCCAAAGAGCTCCTCCAGGGACGGCATGTCTTCCGGGATCGGCCGCGCGACCCAGGTCGTATTCATGTAGTGTTTCAGGGTAATATTTTCGGAAACGATGTTGCCGCCCCAGGTACCGCAGCCCATCGAGGACGTCGGCGGCATGCCGTTCGTCGCGGATCCCGCGTTGCCCTTGTTGTTCGGCTGGCGGACCATGATCCGGGAGACCGGCGCCGCCTTGCCGAGGCGGTCGATATGGTCGTCATTCCATGAATAGATGCCGCAGGAATGGCCCTTGCCGCCGACTTCGAAGATCGCGCGCATCATATCGAGCGCGTTCTCGAATTCGCCCTCATATTTAAAGAGCGTCAGCAGCGTCGTCAGCTTTTCGGAAGAGAAGAGATGGTCTTTGCCAATGCCTTCCATTCCGCCGCCGGTGACCGCGATGAACTTCCGGTCTTCCGGGATCGAAAAGCCCGCCGCTTCCGCCAGGCGCTGCGGGGAAATGGCGACCGTGCCCGCGAGCCGGTGTCCTTCCTCGTCCCACATGACCGCTTTCAGCTTTTCGGCTTCTTCTTCATTTGCAAGATAGGCGCCTTCTTTCACCAGCGCCGCAACGAACTCGTCGTAAATGTCGCCGCAGATCACGAGGTTCCCGTCGCACGAGCACCCGGAGCCGAAGTCCGACGTCTTGGAAATGCGGCTGTTCCTTGCCGCCTCGGCGATCCGCTCCGGCGTATCGGCCGTATCGTCGATGATGACGGTCGCATTGCCCGCGCCCGACCCGTAAGCCGGGGTGCCGGAGGAATACGCGGACTTCACCATCGGCCGTCCGCCGGTCGCGATCACGAGATCGCACCGCTTCATCAGTTCCTGTGTCTGTGCGATCGACGGCTTTTCGATCCCCTGGATGATATCGGCCGGCGCGCCTTCCCGGACGAGCACGTCGCGGACGATGTTGATGCACTTCATCGTCACGTTCTTTGCGCGCGGATGCGGCGAGCAGATCATGACGTCCCTTGCCTTGATCGCGTAAATGATCTGGCCGGCCGGGGTCAGGCACGGATTGGTCGTCGGCATGAGGGAGGCGATCACGCCCACCGGCTTCGCGTATTTGACAAGACCCTTTTCCGGGATCTCTTCGATCGCGCCGACGCTCTTATTGCGCAGGCAGTCCCGGAGGATGAGCTTCAGCTTGTTGCGTTTATTGCGCTTCGTGACCTTGTCGCCGAGGCCCGTTTCATCCACGGCTTCATCGGAAAGTTCCGCCCAGACCTTCAGGTCGTAGAGCGCTGCCGCCACTGCCTGGCACAGCCGGTCGACGCGGGCCTGGTCGTAGGTCTCGATCACCTTCGCGGCCGCGCGTGCCTTTGCCACCATTTCCTCGATCATCGCGATCTGTTCCGGAGTCGCTTCTTTTGCTGCCATATCATCTGCTCCTTTCGGCTCAAGTGCCCGAAAACATTATTATCTCTGTATACCATAACATCTTTTCCGGGTATGTTCTATCCGAAAAATGAATCCGCAAAAAGAAACGGCGCGAACCCGTAAATCGGATCCGCGCCATAGCTTATTACCTGCTTTGACGAGCCGCCTTCGGCATTGACACAGCGATCGCTCAAACCAGACCTGTTTCGGCAAACGCCTCCATATTGTGCCGGACTATGTAATCCATATAGGACGCGATCACCTGTGCCGTAAATAAATAGTCGGACGCGTTCAGGTCATTCAAGGTGCCGATGGGATGTTTCTGCGCAATATCGTTCGCCCCGAGCGCGATAAGATACGCCTGCGACGCGAACGTCCTGCGGAAGAAGCCCTGCTTATCGGCGAATACCTGTAGGAACTCCCTCGCGGTCATCCCTCCACGTGACATATTGTATACCGTCGCGTAAAGCTTTCACATTGCGTATTATCCGAAAATGTGATAATATAAATACACAATGTGTATTTTCCGATACTCCAAAGAGGTTCTTTATGGATTTTAAGGATAAAATTACAGATCTGAGAAAAAGCACCGGTATGACGCGCAAAGAGTTTTGTGTGTATTTCCATATTCCGTATAGAACTATGACAGAATGGGAACGCGGCAACCGGCACGCCCCGGAATATGTACTTCGTTTGCTGGCGTACTGTATCCGGATGGAGGGCCTTATGAAAGATAAAACGGAGGATAATCACTGATCATGGCGAAAAAAGTGGTTAAAGAAACGATCCACGCCAAGGGATTCGCTATCAGTATCTATACAATGGATTTTGAGAATGAATTCATTTCTCTGACTGATATTGCAAAATATAAGAGCAGAACTCCAAATGACGTAATAAAAAACTGGATGCGCAGCCGTGAGACGTTGGAGTTCCTCGGCCTATGGGAAACCTTGCACAATCCGGATTTTAAACCCGTCGAATTCGACGGGTTTAGGAAGGAAGCCGGGTTGCATGCTTTCACTATGTCCCCTTCAAAATGGATCGAAAACGTAAATGCCATTGGTATTACAACAAAGGCGGGGCGCTATGGCGGGACCTATGCGCATTCTGATATCGCGCTGGAGTTTGCTTCATGGATATCTGCGGAATTCAAACTTTATATCGTAAAAGACTACCAGCGAATCAAGCATGATGAAAACAGCCGTCTGTCCCTGAACTGGAATTTGAACCGTGAAGTCGCGAAACTGAATTATCGCATCCATACGGATGCTATTAAGGAAAATCTGATTCCTCCTGATCTGACCCCGGAACAGATTGCTTATAAGTATGCAAATGAAGCAGATCTCCTGAATATGGCACTTTTTGGCAAAACGGCAAAACAATGGCGGGAAGAAAACCCGGAGAAAACAGGGAACATTCGTGATGATGCAAAATTAAACCAGCTGCTTGTTCTTGCCAATATGGAAAGCTATAACGCTATTCTGATTGAACAAGGCAAACCTATGTCTGAGAGATTGGTACTCTTAAGGGAGCTTGCTCTGCGGCAGATGAATACTCTATCCAGAATCGGCACAAACGATCTGTCGCTGCTTCCCGACGGCGGTCCCGTCATTGAATAAATATAATCAGGAAATGAACGTCCTCATCACACCGAAAAAACTGTCCGGCACGGTCGCGGCGGTCCCGTCCAAATCGGAGCTGCACCGGTATCTCATCCTGGCTTATCTGGCAGGACGGGATCCTTATTCCTGCCTCCCGGGCGGACCGGTATCCGACGACGTTCTCGCGACGGCGGAAGGGCTTGCAAAGCTGCGGACCAAAAATGCGCCTGTCACGATCGACTGCAGGGGAAGCGCCGCATCCCTCCGTTTTCTTCTGCCGGTCGCATCCGCGGCCCTGCCGTCCGTGACCTTCACCGGCAGCGCGCGGCTTGCCGCGCGGCCGATTGAACCGCTCCTTGCCGCCATGGAAACGCAGGGCTTCCGGTTTTCGTCGCGTACCCTGCCCTTTACGGTAACGCGCGACGCCGTGCCGCAATCTCCCGTATATACGCTGCCCGGAGGCGTCAGTTCGCAGTTTGTCTCCGGACTCCTCCTTGCCTCGCCGCTCACCGGGGGCGTTACGGTACGCCTTTCTTCCCCGCTGGCTTCCGGAAGCTACGCGGATATGACGCTGTCGTATCTCCGGGCGTTCGGCGCCCGGGCGGAGCGGTCCGCTGAAGAGGCGGAACCGACCGCTTCGTCAGAACAGACCCCCGATGAAACGGGACCGACAGCTTCAGCGAAATATCCTGTCTTTACCGTACATCCGCCCGTCGATCTTACCTTTCCGGAAAATCTCAGGGTCGGCGGAGACTGGTCAAACGCCGCCTTCTTCCTTGCGGCCGGCGTTTCTGTCACCGGACTTGATAAGGCAAGCATCCAGGGCGATAAAATGATCCTGCCGCTCCTTGCAGAACTTCGCGGCAAAGACAACGCTTCTTTGGCGCCTTTTGCGATCGACTGCAGCGATATCCCGGACCTGGTTCCGCCCCTTGCCGTGACGGCCGCGGCATACCGGAAGGACCTTACTCTGACACATGTCCGCCGTCTCCGCGGAAAAGAAAGCGACCGGATAACGTCCGTCTGTGACATGCTCACGGCGCTCGGCGTCAAAGCCTCCGCCGGAGAGGATTCCCTTACGGTCGCCGGCTCCGCCGCCCCGCTTTCCGGCGGGACCGCCGACGGACGG
>JAFOIS010000001.1 GCA_017420605.1 Lachnospiraceae bacterium
GAAAGGCGGAGCCGGAGCGGCAGCGCGCCGGACGGCAGCATGACCGACTCCGTGCAGCTGTGCGCCGACCAGTATTCCTCGTCTGTGAAATACTTTTCCTTCAGGTGGCGCGCGGCGAAATCGCAGTAATTCTTCCAGGCGGCATTGTCCGCGAAGAACTTGCGGATCTTTTCCGAACGGTTGGAATTCTCGATCGCGTGCGCAAGCAGGGCCTCGTCCATAAGGCCCCCGCCGAGCACGACTTCCCCGGCGGTCTTGAGCGCGACTTCCTTTCCGTTTTCGATGAACGCGAAATCCGTCGTGGAGGAGCCGATGTCGATGACGAGTACAGGACGGGAAAGAATGTCGTAGCCGACCTGGAGATGCTTCGAACGGCAGGCGGAAACGAGCGCCGCGCGGGACTCCGAGAGGATCCGGAGCGGCGGGAAGCCGGCGTCTTCGAAGATCGCGCGGTATTCCTCGCGCGATACGGCGTCCAAGCCGGCAGGGCACCCGATGTAGAAGCAGCAGTCCTCGTCCTTTACAAGATCGCCGCTCTCGTACAGCTTGCCGAGAACGCCGCCGGCGAACCGGCGCACCTTCTTTTTGCTCGCCGCGTCGGTAAGGTACCGGCTTTTGAAGCGGACCTCCCGGATCTGGGCATTGGCGGCGTAGCAGGCGTTTTCGCCGATGAGGAGCTCCCCGTTCTGGAGAAGCGCATAAGCGGTAATAAAGCTTTTCGCGTCGCCGACGGTCAGGATATCCGGCGATGCGCCGTCTTTGTCGAGACGCGCGATACAGCTCTCCGCGTCTCCCAGGTCAAATCCGTAATATCGATCCATCTGATCCATCCCTTCCGGCCCGTGGGGCCGTCCGTGTCATTATCCGTGTATGCGGGCGCTTCAGATCCCGCCCTGCGCGACGCCCTTTTTCAGAAGTTCACCGTCGTCGCCAAGGAGCGCCGGACGCAGGGTGCGTGACTCTTCTCCGGGCAGAATGTCAAAGAAAGCGGCATGCTCCTTGTCATAGGAAACGGCTTCCACGCCTTTTTTATGCAGGAAGTAGGCCGCGTCCTGCAGCTGCTCGAGCGCGTACTCCCCGTCCCCGCTCTCTTTCGCGGCGAGAAGGTCGGAGAAGAGATCGAGTTCTTCCGGCGTAAGAGCCCCGGCGGCACGTTCTTTTGCGGCTTCTTTCGACAGGGCGTCCCGCGTTTCTTTCAGCTGCTCGTCAAGCACCAGGGCCGACGCGCGGAGTGCGCGCATGACCCGGTCCGGGTCGACCGTGATCTCGATCTTATGCTCTTTTTCCGGCGGCGCGGAAAGCTGCCGGAGGAAGAGGCTGCCGAACAGGACAAGGAGCAGCGCAAGGGCCGCGAGCCCCATTTCGATCTGCGTGAAACGGTCCGTAAGGAAGGCCTCATTCCTTACGATCGGCAGGACCGCGGCGACCGCCGCGCAAAGGAGCCCGGCAAGGAAAACGATGAGGGCCGGCGCCGAGATACGCTTTGCGGAGGCTTTTTTGTGTCCGGAGGTATTCATTTCCCAGAGTTTCGGGGCGCCCGTCACGTCCGAGAGGGCCGCCGTGCTCTTTGCGGCGCGCAGAAGTTTTGCGGCTTCTTCACGGAGCGCGTCTTCTTCGCATTCTTCCAGATACCGGAAAGTCAGCTCATCCCAGATCCGCTCTAAGACCCGTACAAGGTCCGCCGGGCCGGTCGCCGTCGAGACGGCCGCATGGAGCGCTTCCTTCCGTGCTTCAATGATCTCGTGAAGTTCCATATCGTATTGATCCTCGTGTGTGCAGAAAGTGTCCGGCGGGAGCGAAAGCCGCCGCGGGACATAATGACAAGACTATCATAGCATAAGATGGTTTTCTTTTGAACCGATGCTGCAAAAGCCGGAAGGAGCCGCGTTGGAACGGGGGGCGTGCCGGGACCTGCATGTTACGGAAGTCTCGAAAGCGCTTTCCCGAACACATCGGAAAACCGGCGCGCGGCGCTCACGCGCATATGCCCTTCGGCGTCGGAAAAGCCGCCGTCATCGCGCGGCGCGCCGTCGCCGTCCGTGCCGCATACGATGTCCGTCCCGTCCGGAACCGCGTTCTGTCCGGTCACGTAGTCCAGAAAAACAAATCCGTTCTCTTCCGCCATTTTCCGCATGCGCGCGTTCATGTCTTCGAAGAAAGCGCGATCTCCGGCAAGTGTCGAAGACGGGATGGGCGTTTCTACTACGACGAGCCCGATACCATTCTTCCTGCAGAGATCTACGGTGCGCAGGAACCAGCGGCGGCTCGTTTCATATGCCTTTGATGCGGCGCCGTCTTCGCTGATGAGAACGTGCGTCTCGGAATCCCGGCCGTTTTGCGCGCTGTCGTCGATGGCGATAAACCCGTTTTCCATGACGGTCTGCAGGGGATCCTCAAAGAGTGCCATGGAATAGTTCCTGTAGGCGTCGGACTGCTTCCGTCGGACGTTTTCCGGAATGGATCGCAGGCCGCTAAGGTTCAGATACCAGGGTTCGAGCGCGTTCCGGAAATCCGATGCAAGGCAGGACGAAAGAAAGTATTCCGCCTTCGTCAGGGAGGGACGCATGACGCGAATGAGATACAGCTCAGTGTTGTTCATCCCGCCGGTATAGAGCCAGTAAGTGGGGTCGTATTCGACGATGAGCCGGCGCGGCGCGCCCGATGAAACCGTGTCTTTTGCAAGGTAATAGATATCGATCGGGTATTCGCCCCCGGCGGCCGCATTGTACGTCGTGCGGCCGGTCGATGCGGCCAGGCGGTCCGGGTCTATCGCGGCGATGCCGTGGGAAGTGCCGAGAATGAGATCCTCGGGGGGATCATTTTCCAGAACATGCACCTTCACGCGGGTATACTGCGGCGGCACAAGGAGGAATGAGAGCAGCCGGGTCGCACAGGCAAAGAGAAGAAGCAGTATGAGCGCCGCGATAAGGAGGCGCTTTCCGCCGGAGAGCTGTTTTCCGCCGCTCCGGGATGCGGCTTCGGAGAACTCAGAAGTTCGCATACATAAACCCTCCAAAAGCGGTATTGTCGCCGAAGAGCCCATATGAGAGCAGGAAGAAAAGGAGGAGCGCTATGCGCAGGGCGGCAGGCTTTGCGAGAAGCCGCTCCATGACCGGGACGCCCTGTTCTTTCTTAAGGCTTACCCCAAAGACAAGCGCGCAGCCGAAAAGCACCGTGCCGAAGCGGACGGCCGCTTTCAGTACGTTCCCATCAAAGGGGAGACCCAGGGAAAAGAAGGGGCCGGCAAAGGAATTTTTCAAAAGGATGAGCGCCTGCCGGACGGTGTCCGAGCGGTCGAGGAACCAGCTGATGCTTATGAGCACAAAGGTGCGGAAGATCTGGAAGAGGTGCCAGGAGCGGCTCTTGTCGTCGATATGCAGCGCGCTCTTCCATTTCCGGTACTGCGGCGCAAGAAGCCCGGAGATCCCGATGATGACGCCGCTGTAGAGGCCGTAGAGGATGAAATGCCAGGCCGCGCCGTGCCAGACGCCGACGGCAAGGAAGACGATGATGTTGCAGAGCGCGATCGGGAGCGCGCGGCCGGCCTGCTTCGGCAGGTGTTTGCGGCACCATTTCCCGAAACGGCCTATCCGGCCGGACAGGGAAAGCGGGTAAAAGAGGTAATCTTTCATCCAGGTGCCGAGCGTGATGTGCCAGCGGTGCCAGAAATCGGTGATGGACGTCGCGAAATACGGCTGCCGGAAGTTTTCATCCAGCCGGACGCCGAAGAGGTGCGCGATGCCGGCCGCGATGTCGATGCCGCCGGAAAAATCCATGTAGAGCTGGACGCCGTAGAGAAGGACGCCGGCGATCCCCATGCGGCTGCCTGTGTTGCGGGACGGATCGAAAATGTAATTGACCCAGACCGCCGCGTTGTCGGCAATAACGATCTTTTTGAAATAACCGTACGCGATGCGGAGCGCCGCGCGCCGGAGGTTGTCGGGATCAAAATCCGCGCCGGCGTAAAGCGTTTCGGAAAGGCGGCCGAAGCGCCCGATCGGTCCCTGGAGGATCTGCGGGAAGAAGGACACGAAGAGCAGGTACCGGAAAAAGCCGTGCTCCGCCCGCGTCCGCTCCCAGTGCACGTCGAGGAGGTATCCGGTCGCCTGGAACATGTAGAAGGAAATGCCGAGCGGCAGAAGGAGCCGCATTTCCGCAATCGATACGCCGGGGATGCGGTTCAGGTTGGAAATGAAAAAGTTCGTGTATTTGAGGATGGCAAGAAGGCCGAAATTCAGAACGAGGACAGCCGGAACGGCGCCTTTTTTCTTCTGCTCCGCAAGGAGCGCGCCGAAAAATGTCGTCGCTGCCACGAAAAGAAGAAAAAGGATGAGCGCCGGGCCGGCGGCGAGGTAATAGGCGATGGAAAAAACAAGAAGGACGATCCACCGCCGCCTTTTCGGGACAGCGTAAAATACCGCGGCCGAGAGCGCGGTAAAAAGAAGAAAGCCAAGGGAAATGTGCGGCATCTTACGCGTTCCGGAGTCTTTCGACCAGGGCGAAGATCGCTTCCGCGGAATTGAAATTGACCGGGATCAGCTCTTTCGGCGTGATCCGGATGTCATAGGTATCTTCGAGTTCGCCGACGAGCGACAGGATCGCGAAGGAATCGAGGATCCCGTCATCGACGAGGCCGGTCTCGTGTTCGAAATCAACGTCTGGCGCGATGTCGGACAGGATTGCAAGCAGATCATCCATAATTGAACACCTCCGTCGGGATAAGGTCTCTAATAAGATGGAGAACGTCGCCGCGCTTTATGTAAACACGCGGCAGGCCGCGTGAAAGAAAGAGCGCGATCCCTTCCGTTACAGCATACGCTCCCGCGCGCGTAAATACAAGCAGGTCTCCGGTCCGCGTCTTTGGAAGGAACACCTGGCGCACCAGAACGTCCGCGTAGGTACAGAGCGATCCGCAGAGGGTATAGGGGATCGCCGGGGCAGCACCCCCGGCGGAAGTTCCGGCGGCCGCGGGATCCTTATGCAGAATGAACGGGACCTTCATGGCCATGGTCTGGCCGTGGTAGGTGAGCTGGTGGATCCCGCCGTCCAGGATGAGGTAATTCGTTCCGAGGCTCGTCTTTGCATCCGCGACGCGGGTGAGATAGTACCCGCAGTACGCGGCGGCAAAACGCCCGAGTTCGAGTGAGATCTGCCCGCGGAAGCGGAGGGAGGCAAGCTGTTCTTTGAGATGCGCCATCACGGCATGGTCGGACGGAAGAAGGCCGCCGCCCGGAACGGGGACGTTTCCGCAAGGGCCTTCGCATGCGGCACCGGATGCGGCTGAGATCCTTCCGGTATCTTCGAGGCCATCTGCCCGGGCTTTTCCCGAAGCCTCCCGGAAATATTCCACCGGAAGACCCGGTCCGTATTCCAGTTCTTCGACGTCGAAACCGTCATTTTCAGAAAGCCGGGCGATAAACGCGTCGATCCATATGAGTTCGCGCTCGATCTGCCGTGCTTTTTTCTGGGTGCCGGTAAAGAGCTGCAGGCCGCGGACCGAAAGATGCGGGTAATCCGCGCGCTGCCGGATAAGGCCTTCGACCGTCTCTTCATCCATGCCGAACTGGTTTCCGTCCGTCACGCGGAGAAGGACGCGGAAAACCAGTCCGCATGCGGCGGCCGTCTTTTCCAGCATTTCCATCTGGGAGGGGGATTCCACGGTATATACAGGCCTGTCGCCGAAAGCTTCCGCCGCATGCGCAAAGTCCGCCGCATCCTTGTTCACGCCGGAAAGGACGAGCTTTTCTCCGGGAATGCCCGCCTTTTCGCAGATGTGCATTTCCCCCGGAGAGCAGACCTCGAAGGCGTCGGCATAGGGCGCAAGGTCGGCGGTCAGGAACGGGTTCGCCTTCATCGCGTAGACGAGGCGGATCTTTTCGCCGAAGAATTCCCGGATATGACAAAACCGGGCGGTCAGCTCATCCGCCGAAAAGACGTAGGACGGCGACGGGAGGGATTCGAATTCGGAATACTGCATGGGTCTCCTTTCGCTGCGGCTGTCCTACAGCATCATTTCCAGGGCCTTGCGGTCTGCCTTGCCGTTCTTGTTCAGCGGGATCTCATCAAGCTTCCGGAAGGTCCGGGGCACCATATATTCGGGAAGCCGTTTTTTGAGAGCGGCGGAAAGCGCGGCTTTTTCGATGTCGCCAGTATAGAACGCGCAGATTTTGTCATTCCGGAACAGGCAGACGGCCCGGCCGATCTCCGGCAGGGAATCCATCGCGGCTTCGATCTCGCCAAGCTCGATGCGGTGGCCCATATGCTTGATCTGGAAGTCTTTCCGGCCGGCAAAGACAAGATCGCCCGCAGCGTCGTAATACGCAAGATCCCCGGTGCGGTAGATCCGCTCCGGATAATGCGGATTGAGAGGGTTCTGTGTGAAGACGCAGGCGGTAGCCGCCGCGTCGCCGAGATACCCGAGCGCGAGCGCGGTGCCCGCAACGCAGACCTCGCCCGTGCGGGGTTCCGGCGGCAGCGCGGCGTCCGGGATCAGGCGGTCCTCCGCATCCAGCAGAAAGACCCGCTCGTTCGGGAACGGCTTCCCCATCGGGAGCGTCTCACCCGGTGCGAAATCCCGGTCAACGATGTAATAGGTACAGTTGCAGGTGATCTCCGTGGGGCCGTAGACGTTGGCGAAAACGGCGTCCGGCAGGGCTTCCCGCCAGATGCCCAGCTGTTTTACGGGCATTACTTCGCCCGAGAAGATGACCTTGTTCACCTCCGCGGGGATACGGTAGGAAAATCCGTGCAGGCGCGAGAGCAGGCAAACGGCGGAGACCGCCCAGATGAGCGTCGTCACATGCCGCTCGCACAGGTAATCCAGAAGCTCCGCGGGAACGGAGAAGTACCGGGTCGGGATGATCTGCATCGTCGCGCCCGTCTTCAGGGTGCTGTAGATATCCTTGACGGAGACGTCGAAATCGAACGGCGCCTGGTTCCCGATCACGTCGTTTTCCGTAATGTGAAAGATCTCCGTGAAGCAGTCGATAAAGTCGATGACCGACCGGTGTGATACCAGGACGCCCTTGGGAGTCCCGGTGGAGCCGGAGGTGAAGTTGCAGTAGAGCGGATCCGTATCGATGGCCGCCGCGCGGATCTTTGCAAGGCGGTCTTCGTCGGCCGGAACGGCGCGGAGATCCTCGAGGAAAAGAAGATCCCCCGTGTAGTTCATTTCCCGGATCTTTTCCTCAAAGGCGCGCGCGGTCACGATGGCGCGCGGACCGAGGATGCTTATGATGCGCAGGAGCCGTTCGGCCGGAAGGCGCATATCCAGCTGGCAGTAAAAACAGCCGGCATAAACGCTGCCGAAAAAAGCCTCCAGGGTATCGACACTTTTCGGAAGAAAAACGGGAATCGCTTCATTCGGCCGAAACACGACTGACAGGGCGGTCCCGACTGCCTTCGCCGTCCTGAGAAAGGCGGCGTACGATACCGCGCGGTCCGGATCGGCGAAAACGCACTTATCCGGCACGCGGCGGGCGGACTGTTCCAGATAGGAAAGAACGTTGATCATAAAAGGGGCTCCATGACGGCGGGGTCTGTGTGCAGTATACCATATCCGGGGATGTCTTGAAAGACGTCCGGAGGCTGTTAACATGCGCGCGGAAGTCTTGAGGAACCGGGCGGCGGTCTGTATAATGAGTTTGTCGGACCGCCGCCGGAAGCGGCGCGAGGCCATTCCGGCGGGCGGATCGCAGCGCCGCATAAAAACACAGAACGGAGGAAATGGCATGCTTCACGTAATGGACCGGCGGGCAGCGGACAACAAGTACCTGCACCGGGATTTCCACGTAACAAATGATCTCGGCGTTACCTATATCGCCGAGAAGTACGGTCCGGAAGGGGTGGACGAGTATCTGCGCACCTTCGCGGACGGCTTCTACGGCCCGCTGACCGAAAAGATCAAAGCGGAAGGTCTTGCCGCCATGGAGGCGCATATCAAAGAGATCTACGAGATCGAAGAAGCTTCCGACGCGCTCGCGGTCACGTATATCGGCGAAAAGGGCGGCAAAGAAGAGTTCTCCATCGCGCTCTCCTACTGCCCCGCGGTCCGTTTCATGCGCGCCCACGGCCACGTCCCGTCTCCGTATTACCGGCTTCTTACCGAGACGGTCGACGACGAGATCGCAAAGAACGCCGGTTACGGCTTTGAAATGCTTTCCTATGACGAAGAGACCGGCGCCGCTTCCTACCGCTTCTTTACGAAAGGAGAATGATCATGATTTCCTGCACAGAGTTCATTCCGATGTACAGCCACCTGTTCACCTTCATCGAAAAGAAGTCGGGCTATGACGCCGTCGTGGAATACTGGAAAAATGTCCGCGAGAAATATACCCGCCCGATGCTGGGCGAGATCGCGAAGGAGGAAGGCGTCGCGGCCTGCTGGGACTACTGGTCGACGACGCTCAACGAGGAGGCGGCGGATTTCCGCATGACCTATGACGACGAGACCGGCGTCTACGAAGCCGAGATGCGGTACTGCCCGTCGAGGGGGCGTCTCGAGGAAATGACGCACGTCACGCCGTTCCATGATTACTGCGGACACTGCCGCGTGCTTTACGCCCCGATCCTCGAGGAATACGGCGCCGTCTGCGACAATAACTTTGAATATACCGGAACCGCGGGCTGCAAATGGGCCTTCCACGGCGAGCCGCGCCCGGTGAAGCATCCGTAACGGGGGAAGCGCAAGGAGAAAAAAATGGATTACGGTTTTTTATCGGTGATCGATGAAAAGAAGGAATTTCTGGACGCGCTTGCGGACGCGGTCTGGGAAGTCCCGGAACTGGCGTTTACGGAGGTCAGATCGGCAAAGCTTCTTACGGACGCCCTCCGTAAGGAAGGCTTCACGGTCAGGGAAGGACTCGCCGGGATCGCGACCGCGTTTTCCGGAACCTACGGCGAAGGCCGTCCGGTGATCGGTTTCCTCGGGGAATTTGACGCCCTGAGCGGTCTCGGCCAGGAAGCGGGCGTGACGGAAAAGAGACCGGACGGAAATACGTGCGGCCACGGCTGCGGCCACAACCTCCTCGGCGTCGGGTCGCTCGCCGCCGCGCTCGCCGCGAAGCGCTTCCTCGAGGAAAAGAAGTGCCCGGGGACGGTCGTCTATTTCGGCTGTCCGGGCGAGGAAGGCGGCTCCGGCAAGGCGTTCATGGCCCGGGACGGCGTA
>JAFOIS010000073.1 GCA_017420605.1 Lachnospiraceae bacterium
ATGAGGCGCGGCCTCAGCCGGGCGATACGGCAAAATAATCTCTTACATACGCAAGAAACGCTTCTCCCTCCGGTGTAAGCGGCCGGTCCTTATCCCAGTAGATCCGGTGCGTCTGACGGATCCGGGGACAGGCGATGGGAACGAAGCACAGATCGGTATCCTCGCCGCGGGACGCGGCGGCCGTACTGAAGGAAATGCCCCGGCCGTTCAGGACCATGCGCCGCCGGACCATGTAGGAATACTCATAGACGTTGACGGCCGCGATGCCGGCCATGGAAAGCAGCCTTCTGGCAAGCTCGTTGAGGGACGTATCGGCGACGTTGAGCAGAAACGTCTCCTCTTTGAGATCCCGGAGATCCACCGAAGGAAGCTTCGCGAGGGGGCTCCCCGGAGAGACCATGAGAAGCGGCTGGTCGTCCGTGATCAGCGGGATCGAATCAAAACGCGCGCTCCGGACGGCCCGCTCCTCCGAAAAAAGGAAGTTGTAGCGGGGATAGAGATCCGTTTCCGGCACCTGGGAAAGCTTGAGCGTCGTGTTCGACAGCGTAATGTGCGGATAATCCTGCGAGAAGGCCGAAAGAAGGTTGATCCACGGATGAGAGAGGGTCATCGCCAGGCGGATATGCGGTTCCTTGTCGTGGACAGACTGCTCCAGTTCCAGTTTTGCGTTGTCGACGCTGCTCAGGATCTGGTTTACATAACGAAGAAAGATCTCGCCCTGCGTATTCAGGGAAATGCTGTTGCCCGTGCGGACGAAAAGCTTCATCCCCAGTTCCTTTTCGAGCCGTGAAATGGATGCGCTGAGCGCCGGAGGCGTGATGAAGAGGGCCTCCGCGGCCGTCACGATCTTCCCGTATTCCGCGACGGTCTTGAAATACGTAAGCTGCAGAAATTCCAAGTTTTCTCCTTTTCCGCAAAATATGGCGGCGGATGCGCCGTACGCTTCCGCCGCGCCGGGCGGACAGATCAGCCGTCCGGAGGGGATATCATTTTCCGTAAGATATATTATGGGCTTTTTCAGATTAACATGCAAGTTAATCTCATGTAGATGTTTGACAATGGAGAAAACGGAAAAAAGCGTTATAATCCATAATAGAAGACCATGATCTTTTATCCGGCGCAGTATGCGCCGGCCAAGGAGAGGAGGGATGGCTTTGCAGATCAGTAAAGCAGCTTCAGCCGGCACCCTGGAATCGAGCGACGTCATGGTGACCGTGAAGCCCGCGGAAACACCGGGACTAACCATTCACGTCCAGAGCGTCGTGCTGACGACCTTCGGCGATCAGATCCGCGCAACGGCGGAAGAGGTCTTATCTGCCTTCGGGATCCGCGACGCGGAAGTATTCCTTGAGGATAAGGGAGCGATCGACTGCGTGATACGCGCCCGCATGGAGGCGGCCATCTGCCGCGCGAGCGGGGAAGGCTTCAACTGGAAGGGGGAGGACCGGTAATGGGAAAGATCGCGTTAAAAAGGACTTCTCTCTATGCCAGCGGCGCAAGTCCCGTGAACCTTCTGCAGGCGCGCTTCTATAACGAGGACTGCCTGGTCTACGACCTCGAGGACTCGGTGCCGGTCACGGAAAAGGACGCCGCCCGGCTTCTTGTCTATAATCTTCTCAAATATCAGCGTCCCGCCGGGAAATACGTCATTATCCGCGTCAACGGGATCTATTCCGAATTCATCGACGAGGATCTGGAGGCCGCCGTCCGGGCAAGGCCGGACGCGATCCGCATCCCGAAGGTGGAACGCGCCGTCGAGGTGCAGAAGATCGCGGCCCGCATCACGGAGATCGAAAAGGCGGCCGGGATCGAAGAAGGCTCCATCGAACTGTGGTGCAATATCGAATCCTATCTCGGGGTCCTCAATGCCCGCGAGATCGCGGAGGCGGATCCGCGCGTCGTGGCCCTCGCGCTCGGCGCGGAGGATTTTACCGCGAGCATGAAGGCGCAGAGGACGAAGGCGGGATCGGAGATCTTTTATGCCCGCAACGCGGTCCTCATGGCCTGCCGCGCCGCCGGCGTGGAAGCCATCGACGCGGTCTTTTCGGACATCAACGACGTGGAAGGCCTCCGGGAAGACGTGAAACTGACGCGTAACCTCGGCTTCGACGGCAAGACGGTGATCCATCCCCGTCAGGTCGACGTGGTCAACGCCGCCTTTACCCCGAGCAAAAAGGAGATCAATTACGCGCTCCGCGTGCTTGCCGCGGTGGAGGAAGGCAAGAAGCAGCATAAGGGCGCCGTTACCCTGGGCGGCGATATGATCGACAAGCCCATGGAACTTCGGGCCCGGACGACACTCGCGCAGGCCAGGGCGGCCGGCATCGACGTATAAGGGAGGGATGACGCTATGATCAATGCAGTCGGACGCAAGCTTCCCGAAAAGATCGGCAGTTATATCGTAAAGCCCTTTATGGGGACCGGAATGGCGGAAGACGATCTTCCCCCCGTCATATCAAAACGCCGTCCGAGCCTTCGCCCCGCGTCGGGGACGAAGCTCGCCTCGTCCCTTGAGGACGCCATCCGGATGTGCGGCCTTAAGGACGGGATGACGATCTCCTTCCATCACTGCTTCCGTGAAGGGGATATGGTGATCGGCCAGGTCCTTAACGCGATCCGCGCTCTGGGCATCAAGAACCTCCGTTTCGCGCCGAGCGCGGTCGTCAACGTGAAGAACCCGTCGGTGGTCGAGTTCGTAAAAGACGGCACCATCACGCATATCGAGGCGAGCGGCATCCGCGGCGAACTCGGCGACGCGGTCATCGACGGGCTCATGGAAGAGCCGGTCATCCTTAGGCCCCATGGCTCGCGCCCCCGCGCGATCGAAACGGGCGCGCTGCAGATCGACGTGGCGTTCCTCGGCGCTTCCGCGGCGGATGAATACGGCAACGCGACCGGCCAGGTCGGACCGAACGCCTGCGGCTCGATGGGCTACGCCTTCGTG
>JAFOIS010000074.1 GCA_017420605.1 Lachnospiraceae bacterium
AAAGGCGCCGGAAAACGCGGCGGCTTCCGCGGCGGAAATAGCGGTTCCCGTATCGGAGGAGGCAAGGGGCGGCGTTATGATGCTCCGAATCTCTTCCGTAGAGCCGAACCGTGAGCAGCCGCGCAAAGATTTTGACGAGGATCGGCTTGCCGAACTCGCCGAATCGATCCGGGAGCACGGCGTGATCCAGCCGCTTCTCGTGCAGAAAGCCGGAAAGCATTACGAGATCATCGCCGGCGAACGCCGCTGGCGCGCCGCAAAGCAGGCGGGCCTTAAGGAGATCCCGGCGATCGTCCGGGAATACTCGAAACAGGAAGCCGTTGAAGTATCACTGATCGAAAACATCCAGCGCGAGGATCTTAATCCGATCGAAGAGGCGCAGGCCTACGACCGGCTCATGAAGGAGTTCGACCTCAAGCAGGAAGATATTGCAAAGAGGGTTTCGCGGAGCCGCGCGGCGGTCGCGAACGCGGTGCGGCTTCTTAATCTGCCGGCGGAAGTCCGGGATATGGTCACGGAAGGGATCCTTTCCGAAGGTCATGCCCGTACGCTCCTGCCGCTTCCGGAGGAAGCGCTCATCACAGCCGCAAAGTTCGTCGCGGCAAAGGGGCTGAGCGTCCGGGAGACGGAGAAATACGTCAAGAGCCTTCTTGCGCCGCGCCGCAGGACGGAGAAGGAGACGGACCCGGTGACCGAGCTCATCGTCCGCGATATTGAAAAGCAGATGCGCGAAGCGCTCGGCGCGAAAGTGGAGATCCGTACCGCGGGAAAACACAGCGGCCGGATCGAGATCACCTATTCGTCCGACGACGAACTGGAGCGTCTGCTCTATCTGATCCGCAGAAGCGGAGGGGAGGCCTGACGTGATCGTTCTTACATCAGGGGGCGGCGGCTTCCTTGTGATCTATCTTCTGCTCGCGGCTGCGCTGTGCGGAACGTCGATCTACCTGCTGCTCCGGCTTCGGAAGCTGGAAGCGCGGCTTCGGCGGTTCATGCGCGGAAAGGACGGCGCGTCCCTCGAAAAGAGCTTTGCGAAAGAGTTTTCGCATCTGCATTCGCTCGAGTCGGAAAACGCTGTGCTGCGGCAGGAGGTGGAGGAACTCACGGCTTTCGCCGCGAAGTATTATTCCCGGATCGGCATCGTCAAGTACGACGCGTTCGAGGATGTCGGCGGTAAAATGAGCTTTGTTCTTGCGATGCTGAACGAGGAGGACTCCGGGATCGTCGTCAACGCGATCCACAGCAAGGATAACTGCTTCCTTTATTTAAAGGAGATCGTGGGCGGAGAATCCTATATCATTCTCAGTAAGGAAGAGATTGAAGCCCTGCAGGCCGCGAAGCGGAACGGCGAAGACCTGGAAGCGGGCATCCGGAAAGCGGCCGCACTGAAGCGCGAGCAGGAAGCGCAGGCGGAAGCGCCGCGGGCGGAACGGCATATCATGCGGCTGAGGCGCCCGGTATCCGCAAAGGCTGCCGCCGCCGAAGAGAACGCGGCGCAGGATGCGGAGGCGCCGGCGAAAGAGCCGGCACGTGCGCCGGAAGAGCGCGAAGAGGATATGGAACTGCTTTCCGTCGAGGAACTGATCCGCAGACTCGAAACGCGTACCGGCAGCAAAATCGATAAAGAAGACGGCGAAACGGCCGAAGAGGCAGAAAGCGCCGATAAGACCATAGCGGAGGGAGAAGAGACATGATCGATATTAAGCTTATCAGAGAAAATCCGGAATTTGTCCGGGAGAACATCCGGAAAAAGTTCCAGGACCGCAAGCTTCCCATGGTGGACGAGGTGATCGCCTACGATGCGGAACACCGCGCCATCCTGCAGGAGGTAGAAGCGATCCGCGCCGAAAAGAACCGCATCTCCAAGGAGATCGGGAAACTCATGGGTCAGGGCAAAAAGGACGAGGCCATGGCGATCCGCGCAAAGATCGCGGAAGACGATCAGCGCGCGAAGGAGCTTTCCGAGCGGGATAAGGTCGTGGAGGCTGAGATCCGCAAACGGATGCTCCTCATCCCGAACATCATCGGCGAAGACGTGCCGATCGGAAAAGACGATTCCGAGAACGTCGAGATCGAGCGGTTCGGCGAGCCCGTCGTGCCGGATTTCGAGATCCCCTATCATACCGAGATCATGGAATCCCTTGCCGGGGTCGATATGGACGCGGCCGGCCGTGTGGCCGGGAACGGCTTCTACTACCTCGTCGGCGATATCGCACGCCTCCACTCTTCGATCTTAAGCTACGCGCGTGATTTCATGATCGACCGCGGCTTCACCTATGTGATCCCGCCGTTCATGATCCGCTCGGCTGTCGTCGAAGGCGTCATGAGCTTCGAGGAAATGGACGCCATGATGTACAAGGTCGAGGGCGAGGATCTGTACCTCATCGGCACGAGCGAACACAGCATGATCGGCCGCTTCATCGACCAGATCCTGCCGGAGGCGTCTCTCCCGCTCACGCTGACCAGCTATTCGCCCTGCTTCCGGAAGGAAAAAGGCGCGCACGGCATCGAGGAGCGCGGCGTATACCGGATCCATCAGTTCGAGAAGCAGGAAATGATCGTGGTCTGCCGTCCGGAGGAATCCCCGATGTGGTTCGACAGGCTCTGGCAGAACACCGTCGATTTCTTCCGTACCCTGGACATCCCGGTCCGTACGCTGGAATGCTGCTCGGGCGACCTGGCGGACATGAAGGTCCGTTCGCTCGACGTCGAGGCGTGGTCTCCGCGTCAGAAGAAATACTTCGAGGTCGGCAGCTGCTCGAACCTCGGCGACGCGCAGGCACGGCGCCTCAAGATCCGCGTGCAGGGCGAAGACGGAAGGAAGTATCTTGCGCATACGCTCAACAATACATGCGTCGCGCCGCCGCGTATGCTGATCGCTTTCCTTGAGAATAATCTCAACGCCGACGGATCCGTCAATATCCCGAAGGCGCTGCAGCCGTATATGGGCGGGAAGACGGTCATTACGAAGAAATAAGACAAAGCGCCTTCCGTCCGCAGGGGCGGGAGGCGTGCACAGCACAAAATATTATGTAAACCAACAATATGCATGAATATTTGCCTGCAGTGGGGTTTTCGGACGTCCTGGATATCACCGGATGGAAGACCCTGCTTGAAGAAACTGTAGAACATTATGATGACAAGATGGTCTTCGAAACACGCGAAGGCCGTCTTTTTGCGGAGATCTACCGCGAAACGGCGCCGGGTGCGGGGTTGTGCGTGTGCGGCGAGTTCGACGAGAACAACGTTTTCTACCCGGAATACCTGTTTCCTTATCTGAACGGCAGGGATATCAGCACGACCGAGGAGGTCCATATCGAACGCCGGATCGCCACGGAAGACTGCGAATGCTCTGTGGACGATCTCCGCGTCGGCGCGACGCTCATTTTTTACCTCCGGAACCTGGCGGATTTCGAGATCAGGCGGGCGCGGGGCGACGCCCTGTCCGGTCACTTTCCGACGGAGCTCTCCGGCTTTTCGCTGGAGGGGACGATCCTTCTGCCCCTTGACAAAAAGGGAAACGAGGAAGCCTGGGACGCCGCGGAGGATGAGCGGAAGAAGCTGATCCAGGCGGCGCAGAGCGGCGACGCGGAAGCGATGGAAAGCCTGACCATGGGCGATTACGAGACCTACAACCAGGTCATGGAGCGCGCCGGACGCGAGGACGTGCTTACGATCGTGGATTCGTATTTCATGCCGAACGGTTCGGAGTGCGACCGCTACGCGATCCTCGGCGAGATCGAGTCCTGGGAGAAGGTAAAGAATAAGATCACCGGAGAAGACCTCATCATGCTGGTCGTCATGTGCAACGGGATCCGGCTCACGGTCTGCATCAACGAGCTGGACCTGCAGGGAGAACCCGAGGCCGGCCGCCGCTTCCGCGGGATCATATGGCTCCAGGGCTACGTGCATTTCCCGGACCTGTCGAAATAGTTATGCAAACCAAATGCCGGGTGTATGCAAACCATGGGAGTAAGCCGCACAGGCTTGCATATTTCCGGTAAACATGATAAAGTAAGTCACGTTCACAAAGTGTCTCCGTAGCTCAGCAGGATAGAGCGTCCGCCTCCTAAGCGGAAGGTCGGGTGTTCGAATCACCTCGGAGACGCCAGAGCACTCCGGAAGCCGTTAGATTTTGGTTAGAAAAACGGCTTCCGTTTTTTATTTTTCCATAGAGATACGGGTATTTCCAACAGATTATAAACAGATATTGAAAGGAAAAATGGATGGTGTTATAGTTTTCCAAAAGTGGATATATAACTGAGATTTGGAAAACAATAATTTATAGACATTATTCTTTTGTCAGCTCAGGATTTGAGGGATACGTATGATTATCGGAAGAGAAAAAGAGCAGGAACTGTTGAAAGGACTGATGAAATCAAGCAATTCACAGTTTGTTGCTGTATATGGACGACGGAGAATCGGAAAAACTTTTTTAATAAGAGAGTCCTTTCACTATCGTTTTACGTTTCAGCATTCCGGGATATATAACGGAAATCGTTCAGAGCAGCTGTTCGCCTTTGCAGCATCCTTAAAAGATGCCGGTCTTGACAGCTGCCCTGTACCTGAAAACTGGATGCAGGCATTTGAACTTTTAAAGGATCTTATCCGTCAGAGTCATGAAGAGAAAAAAGTCATATTCATTGATGAACTATCCTGGATGGATACGCCAAAATCAAAACTGATTATGGCTCTTGAGCATTTCTGGAATGGATGGGCGTCCGGCAGACAGGATATCGTCCTGATTATTTGCAGCTCTGTTACATCATGGATGATCAATAAGGTGATTCATGATAAAGGCGGTCTTTATCACAGGCTGACAGACAGGATATATCTTGCTCCGTTTACGCTTCATGAGTGTGAACTGTATTCAAAAGCCATGGGGCTTGCGATGACGAGACAGCAGATACTTGAGGCATATATGATCATGGGCGGCGTGCCTTATTATTGGAGTCATTTAAAAAAGGGCCTGTCTTTATCCCAGAATGTAGATCAAATGTTCTTTGCGGAAGATGCTTCACTGTATGAAGAGTTTGAACATCTTTTCTCCTCCCTGTTCAGAAATCCGGAAGAATATATGCGGATTATTAAAGCGCTTGCAGGAAAGCAGTCCGGTATGACGCGGAACGAACTTCTTGCGGAAACAGGAATTGACGGGTCCGGAAGCTTTTCAGGCAAGCTGGAGGAACTCGAAAAGTGCGGGTTTATTCGTACCTATTCGTCGTTCGGGAAAAAGAAGAAGGATACCATGCATCAGCTGATAGATCCATATACGCTGTTTTATTTTCACTTTCTTGCAAAAAAGCCGAAAGATGAGCATTACTGGACAAATCAGCTGAATACTCCGGTACGTAATGTTTGGAACGGTCTGGCTTTTGAGCGTGTCTGCATGTGGCATACTAACAATATAAAAAAGGCTCTGGGTATTTCCGGGGTTTTGACGGATATCTGTTCCTGGAGCTGTGTCACGGATCCGGATAAAGGATTGCTTGGTTCTCAGATCGATATGATCATTGTACGAAAGGATCAGGTTATCAATCTTTTGGAGATGAAATATTCTTCGGCACCATATGCAATTACAAAAAAAACAAATGCTGATCTTCTTCGAAAGCGCAGTGATTTTATAATAGCAACCGGGACAAGAGCAGCGATTCATCTGACGATGGTAACTCCATTTGGCATTGTACGCAACAGTTACGCAGGGGATATACAGTCAGAAATCACCGCCGAGGATCTTTTTGCGTAAAGATCCTTTTCCAAATCTTTTCATAACGGACGGAATTGGAAAGATATTTTCATTAGAGAAAAAGGGACTTATCTAACTGCAAATATCACATCACCACTGACTTAGATGCTTTCTCTAATGGGTATCTAACAAACAGGGCCGATCAGAAACGATCAGAAAGAATTATCAGACAATTTCAGAAAGACAGAAAACCCAGTATTTATGCGGGCTCGCGGGCTCTCAGACGGTCTGAAACGACCTCCCCGAAACACCCCCAAAATCTGCTCCTAAGCGACAGGCCGGAGGTTCGAATCCTCTCGGGGACGCCAGAAATCCCAGGAATTCCATTAGCAAATCGCCGTCGATTTTAGCAAAATGGGATTCCTTTTTTATGCTCTGAAGGATCCGCAGTGAGAAGGGTGTCCGTTACGCCAGCTAAAAATATTAGCAGAAATCCGAGATCTGGCTAATATTTTACCCCGTTTTGCTAATGGGCGTTTTTGAGCCGGATCACGGCTAAAAATGGCGGTAGGGCTTCTAATGAAGGCGGTAAGGTGAATCAGCCGATATAGTCGGCTGTGTTGAGCTGTGTTCGGAGAAGAACTGCTAATCGGGATTAGACAGGATATCTAACGAATCGGCGTAGGGCGTTTTAGCAGGTTTTCCTTCCGCCTTTTTTGGACGGTCCATATCTTACTACATAGCACGGCATTTGAGAACCCCTCTTTTCGGGGATCACGATGCCGTGCTTTTTTCGTTTCCGGAACCTTTCCGGATCAACATTTTAAGGATATGGAGGATCCCCATGAGTAAAGACAAGATCATTATCATCGACGGTGTGCGCTATCACAGCGACCGTCCTTCAAACTGCCGTAAGTGCTACTTCTGGAAGAACAGGAAAGCAGGCTGCACCCTCTCTCTCCCAGGCACAGTGCCTGAAAAAGCTTAGCCAGGAAGGCGGGTGTGCTCTGGATGACATGTGTGAGATCCTGGGTGAAGTCAAAAAAGGTGATCTGGAACGTGTCGCTTTCAAGAGTGAACAGCTCCGGAAGTATTTTCCGAAGTCCTACTCCCCCAAGCAGATGCAGGACACCATTATCAAGCTCCTGGAACAGTGGCATAAGAAACGCCAGCGCGGTATGGAGCTCTGAACCATGAAACAACTGAATCACAAAAAGCTGATCACGCTTCTGAGACGACTCTCCAGAGGCGTTTTCTTTTTGCTCAGAATCACAAAAATCAATTAAAGG
>JAFOIS010000075.1 GCA_017420605.1 Lachnospiraceae bacterium
CTCCTGCTCCGCCGCCGCGCCGGTCCGGCTGTCGATCGAGTCGTCCCGAAGGCAAAAGGAAACGAGATCACGGACGCTTGCCGTGATCTCACAGATCCCTTCCTCTTCGCCTCTTCTGAACTCCATATCTTTCTCCGGATCCGGGCGGCGCACAGCGTTATGCCATGCGCGGCCGAATCCTCAGTGTCTCGGTACGTAAACGACTTTCCGATCGGCCTTTTCGCCCTGAATGGCGAGATTCGGAAGGCTGTCCACAAATTTGTATAGCTGGCTGTAGCCATACATTTTTACGTCGAAATCCGGGAACTTCTTCCGGATCTCCTGACCGAGCGTCGAGAGCGCCATCGCTTTTCCGCCGTTCTTCCGGACGATCGATTCGATCTCCTGGCCGATATCCGTACTCTCCTCCTTGAACGAGATCACGGTATGATGGCCGGTCGTTTCGACTTTGAGAGAGCTTACGTCTGACAGGAATTTCGACAGCTGGCTGTATCCGAAGTTCCGCACGTCAAAGTCCGGATAAATGTTGCGGAGTTTGCTGCCGATCTCGGAAAGATCCGTGGTCATCTTCCCGTTGTTCTCATTTTTCGTAAGGATATCGATGATGGTCGATACGACGGCGTCACGGTCGATGGAAACACGTTCCGCTTTGCGCCGTTTCGGTTTTTCATCTTCGTCCTCCAGAAGATTCTCCAGTTCCGTGAAGACCGTGCAGGCCGCGCGGAACGAATCCGGCGTCTTTTTTTCGCCCATGCCGATCAAGCTCTTGCCGGATTCCCTCAGGCGGCTGGCAAGCCTCGTAAAATCACTGTCGCTCGATACGATGCAGAAGCCGTCGGTGTTGTCCGTATACAGAAGATCCATCGCGTCGATGATGAGCGCGGAATCTGTCGCATTCTTGCCGGAAGTATTGGCGAACTGCTGGATCGGGATGATCGATTTCGCGAGAAGTTTTTTGGCCCAGCCCGCGTTCGCCGCGCTTGTGAAGTCTCCGTAAATGCGCCGGTACGTCACGATACCGTACTGGGCAAGTTCGTTCAGGATCCCGTCGATATACTTGTGTGATACGTTATCGGAATCGATGAGAAGTGCTATTTTTTTATCTTCCATTTTTACCTGCTTTCCTGCTTAATGGCATATTTCATTTTTTTATACGGGCGAATCGGTCGCGGATTCCCGTCTTACCAGGCGGAAAATGCCGATATAGAGCCCGATCACAAAGACAATAAATAGGATCATGGCCAGCGGGCTTCCGATCATCAGGCACGCGTCAAAGAACCCGTGAAGGAGGACCGCGAAAACGTACGCGCATGTACGGTTGCGTGACGCGCTTTTTTCATCTCCGTACCGCTCAAACAGCTTTGCGCGTCCGAGAAACGTACCCATGATCACGGCAAAGGACATATGTCCCGGGATCGAGAGGATCGCGCGGACCGGGGCGACCGAGATCCCGTACTGCATGACATAGAGCACGTTTTCAAATGCCGCAAACCCGAGTGAAACGAATACGGAATATACGATCGCATCAAAGCGGAAATTAAAGTTCGGATTCGACCAGGTACGCGCTTTGAGCAGAACGTACTTTGCTCCTTCCTCTACGGCCGCAACGACGAGGAACGCCATTACGATGGCATAGGAAGGGCTGTCCGGACTGAGCTGCGAAAGGTTGAGGATCTTTGTTCCGACCGTTTCGATGACGATGGAGATGATCCCGGCCAGCATGCCGAGTACGATAAGGCCGAACAGTAGTCCCGCCGGTTCCTTTTCGATCCTGTCCCTTCGATAGATATAGATCATCAGGATGATGGCCGGCAGCAGCGCTGCCGCGATACCGAAGCCGTCGACAAGTTTCAGAAAAAAGAGGGGCAGAAAGAACATTTTTCTTCTCCTTTCACCGGTCAAAGATAGACATCTGGTTCGATTCCGGGATCTGCCCGAGGATCCCAAGGTCTTCCATCAGATCCGCGATCGTTTTTGATACGTGCGAACGGTTGCGGAAATCGTCTTTGCTCAGGAAACTGCCTTCTTTTGCGGCATTATAAAGACCCACGGCCGCCGTTTCTCCCAGGCCGTCGATCGCCGTAAATGCCGGCAGGATCTTTCCATCCACGATTTTGAAATGCTTTGCCGATGATTCATAGAGATCGATCGGCAGGAAGCTTATCCCGCGCGCATACATTTCCCGCGCGATATACATGTCGCGCAGCAGATCATCCTCCGTCGCGGTGCGCATATTCTTGCTTTTTTCCTCAAGTTCCCGGATATGGGCGCCGAGCCTTTCGGGGCCAAGGCACATCTTCTCGTAGGAAAAGCCTTTCGAACGGATCGAAAAATAGGCTGCGTAATACGCCGCGGGATAATAGACCTTATAATAGGCGATCCGGAGCGCGTTCATGACATAGGCGGCCGCATGCGCCTTCGGGAACATATACTTGATCTGCTTGCAAGACCAGATGTACCAGTCCGGCACGCTGCACGCGCGCATCTCCTCTTCCATCTGCGGCGTGAGCCCCTTTCCCTTCCGGACGGATTCCATGATCTTAAAAGAGTGCTCGGGTTCGACACCGCGCCCGATCAGATAAAGCATAATGTCATCACGGGTGCAGATCGCTGTCGAAAGTGTCGCGTCCCCGTCCCGGATCAGCTTCTGGGCATTGTCGAGCCAGACGTTGGTGCCGTGCGAAAGACCCGAGATCCGTATCAGTTCCGCAACGGTCGAAGGCTTCGTATCGAGCAGCATGCCGATAACGAAATTCGTCCCGAACTCGGGGATCCCCAGTACACCGAGCTGTACACCGCCGATGTCCTCCGGTGAGATCCCGAGCGCCTCCGTGGAACTGAACAGGGAAATGACTTTCGGATCGTTGAGCGGGACCGTTCGCGGATCGACGCCGGTCAGATCCTGCAGCATGCGGATCATGGACGGATCATCGTGACCGAGAATATCCAGCTTTAAAAGGTTCTTATCGATCGAATGATAATCAAAATGTGTCGTGATGACGCTGCCCGGCTTATTCGCGGGATACTGCACCGGCGTGAAGGTGTTGATATCCATTCCGCGCGGCACGACGATAACGCCTCCCGGGTGCTGACCGGTCGTTGCCTTTACACCCTCGCACCCGTGCGAAAGCCTCATGATCTCGCAGTTCCTTCTGACTTCTCCACGCTTTTCGAAGTACCCTTTGACGTATCCGATCGCAGTCCGGTCGGCTACCGTACCGATCGTACCGGCTTTGAAGGTCTGTCCCTTTCCGAAGATCTCTTCGGTATAGGCCTGCGCAACGTTCTGCTCCTCTCCGGAAAAATTGAGATCGATATCCGGCTCTTTATCGCCTTTGAACCCGAGAAACGTCTCAAACGGGATATCGAAGCCGTCTTTGCGGAGCGGTTTCCCGCAGACAGGACACAGCCGGTCCGGCATATCGCACCCCGCCTCGCCCGTGTATTTCTTTACTTCTTCGGAATCAAAATCGACATAATGGCAGGACGTGCAGTAATAGTGCGGCGGCAGCGGATTCACCTCGGTGATATCCGACATCGTCGCGGCAAACGAAGATCCGACAGAGCCCCGCGATCCGACGATATATCCGTCTTCCTCCGACTTCGCGACCAGCTTTTTCGCGATGATATACATGACGGAATAACCGTTGCCGATAATGGAATCCAGTTCCCGTGTAAGACGCTGCTCCACGATCGGCGGCAGCGGATCCCCGTACATCGCGTGTGCTTTCGTAAGGCACGATTCCTTCAGGATCTCCGAAGAATTCGGGATCGACGGCGGGCATTTTTCCGGATAGATCGGCGAAACGTTCCCGCACATGCCGGCGATCATGGCAGGAGCTTCGATCACGACTTCGCGGGCTTTTTCTTCGCCCAGATACGAAAACTCGGACAGCATTTCGTCTGTCGTGCGGAAATACAGCGGGGCGGTCTGCTCTTCGTCCATGCCGTGGCTGGAAAGAATAATGCGCCGGTAGATCTCGTCTTCCGGGTCGAGGAAATGCACGTCGCCGGTCGCAACGACGGGTTTTCCGAATTCTTCTCCGTAAGAGACGATACGCCGGTTGATGTCGCGGATCTCTTCCGCTGTCGTAATGCCGTATCTTGCGTCGCCCAGAAGATAGGCGTTGTTGGATTGCGGCATGATCTCCAGATAATCATAAAACGAGATCAGACGCGCAAGTTCCGCATCCGGCGCATTGCGCAGGATCGCCTGGTAGACTTCTCCCGCGGAACAGGCGGAACCGATGAGCAGTCCTTCCCTCTTTTTCGCAAGAAGACTCTTCGGGATGCGCGGACGGTTGCGGAAATACCGGAGGTGCGATTCGGACACCAGACTGTAGAGGTTCCGGCGTCCTTCTTCGCTCCGCGTAAGGATACATACATGGAAATACGGGGACGACAGAATATGCTCATACGAGGAGCTTCCTTCCTCCGCCAGCTGCCGGAAAGAATCGATCTCTTTATCGCGCAGGTCATGCACCAGTACGCCGTACGCATCCTTCATGGCGTCCGCGCGGTGTCCTGCACGGATATTTCCTTCGCATTTGACGTGCAGCGTCCGCGCGTAGCGTTCGAATTTCGCACGCGGCGGAATATCGTAAAAAAGACGAAGCGCGAGCATCATATCGAGACGGAGCGCAGGAAACGAAACGCCGGCCTCCTCCGCGGATCTTTCAAGGAAACCCATCTCCGCGCCGATATCGAAAGCCGCAAGGCAGGCGCCTTCACAGAAAGCGGCAAAGCTTTTTACCGCATCCGTAACAGACGGCATGCCGGAAAGATCACGGTCCGAAAGACCGGAGATCTGCTCAAACGCAAACGCGAGCGGAACGCCCGGATCTGCGAGCGTATGAAAACTGCGCACGGCGCCGCCGGGCTCGATGCGGTGCGCCGCGATCTCGACGATATGATGCTTATACGGGCTGTGGCCTGTGGTAAGCAGAGAAAACACAACGACCGGGATCTCTCCGATTTTCTCTTCAGAAGCGCCTTCCACGACGCGCCGGCTGTCGTCGACGAGATAACCTTCCATACCGTAGATGATCTTGAAATCAGCGTCTGCCGGAATACCGCCCTTGCCGCCGATCGTATGCAGCGCGTCCGGAAACGCCTGGACGATCCCGTGATCCGTCACCGCCATGGCTTTATGCCCCCAGCGGTAAGCCTGCACGAGAAGATCCTTAACGTCCGTTACGGCGTCCATTTCGCTCATTTTTGTATGGCAGTGCAGTTCGATGCGTTTATCGGGCGAACGGTCTTCCCTGATCGTCCGGATCGGATCCGCTTCACGGATCCCCGTCACACTGCGGATCATGAACTCGCGGTCGAATTCGTCATAGGCAGCTATGCCGTGCACGACCAGCGTTTTGCCGATGCGCAGCGTTTTCCTGAAAAGATCCGCTTCTTCCTTTTCCGCAAACAGTTTCATCCGGATACTGTCGGTATAATCGGTAATGGAGAATGTAAAAATGACTTTGCCGGTTTTCGTCTCCCGTTCGTCGACCGCGAAAATATCGCCGCGTACGGTCACCTCGCCGGGTTCGGATGTGATCATATCCATCCGGACCGGTTCTCCCTCGAAACTTTTCCCGTAGATCATATCGGGATCCGGGCGGACAAAACCTTTCCGGGAAGACGTTCTTGCATTGTGGGAAGGAAGCCGTACCTTCTTCCCTTCACTTTCCGCTTTTTCTTTGCGCGCGCGCCGGATCCGCATCAGTTCTTCTACGTGCGCGTCCACGGAACGGTCGTCTCCGGAGACCGTAAGGCTTTCGTCGGCAACGGACGTCATCGTGACACTGAAGCCCGCGCGTTCACGGAAAACACGTTCCAGATAGTCTGTCAGCCTTTCACTCATTTCCTCGGCGATCAGGCCGGCCGGCAGATGCCAGACTATCTCCCCGTCCGAAAAATCCGGCGAAGCGTCCGAAAGAAGTTCCGCCGTCAGCGGACTTCTCTCCGAGAGTTCATCGATGAGGCTTTTCTTATACTGTTCGTAGAACAGCTCCGGCGTATACCGCTCGGACAGCAGGAAACGTACGGACAGCTTCGCGTTCATCGAAAGACCGCTGAGTATCTGTTCCGTAAGCGCGTTTTCGAGTTCCCGGATCTCTCCGTAGGTTAGGAGATGCCGGCTTGCGGCATGCACGAAAAGGATATGCTTCGCGGAGCTGCAGAGCACGCGTTCGACCGTAATGGCAGAAAGCACCGCGGTAAGATCGTCTCTTACCGAAAGATCCGGGAAAACCTCTGTAAATGCTTTCATATCTTTCGTGCTCCCGCGTATGCCGCGTTCAGTAAATTCGTGGGTACTATGTCTTTACGGCTGCCCGCTGCGGATCAGCTGCATCAGTGCCGGCACGAGTTCGTCCTCCGGCAGCTTTGCTATGATCTCCCCTTTACGGAAAAGCAGCCCTTCGCCGATTCCGCCGGCGATCCCGAAATCCGCTTCCTTTGCTTCACCCGGTCCGTTGACGACACAGCCCATCACGGCCACCTTGAGCGGCCTGTCGATGTCCCGTACAGCGTCCGTTACCTTTTTTGCAAGACCGATCAGATCGATCCGTGTTCTGCCGCACGTCGGACACGCAATCACTTCCACACCCTGTTTCCTGAGGCCCAACGTGCGGAGGATGCGTTTCGCGCACAGAACTTCTTCGACCGGATCACCTGTCAGGGAAACGCGGACCGTATCTCCGATCCCCTGATATAAAAGGATGCCGATCCCGACGGCGGACTTAACGATGCCGTCTTCCGGGATGCCTGCCTCCGTAATACCGATATGAACCGGGTAATCCGTCTGCTCCGCAAGGATCCTGTGAGCTTCGATGCATTCCGGCACGTCTGTCGTTTTGATGCTGATCACGATGTTTTCATAACCGAGCGACTCAACAGCCGCAACCTCTCCGAGTGCGGATTCCGCGAGTCCTTCTGCCGTGACGCCGCCGTATTTTTTGACGATATCCTTCCGCAGCGATCCGGAATTAACACCTACACGTATCGGGATGCCGCGTTGTTTCGCTGCTTCAACGACTGCGGATACCTCTTCTCTCCCGCCGATATTTCCGGGATTGATACGTACTTTATCCGCCCCGTTCCGGATAGAAGCGACAGCCAGCTTCCAGTCAAAATGAATATCCGCGACAAGCGGGATATGGATCGCGCGGCGTATCTTTGAGAGCGCCTCCGCATCCTCCGGGGATGGAACGGCGCAGCGCACGATTTCGCAGCCTGCTTCTTCCAGCGCATGGATCTGGCGGATCGTCGCGTCGGCATCCGCTGTCCGGGTATTCGTCATAGACTGGATCAGGATCGGGTTTCCCCCGCCGATCACGGCATCGCCGATCCGTATCTCCCTGGTCTTATGCCGCATCATTTTCTCCTCTCATAGGTCATGAAACGGTAGATCACGTCAAAGTAGGTCTGTTCCTCGCCTTCTTCCGTAACTTCCCATTCCGGATCGCTGTCAAGATCCGGGAAATAGGTATCCGCGGCATAGGCAAAGTCAACGCGTGTCACGTAAGCGCGGTCCACGTATGGCAGAAACGCCCGGTAGATCTGGTCTCCGCCGATAATATAAACGTCGTCGGGATCTTCGTTTTTTACAAGTTCGAGCGCTTCTTCCACAGAATGCGCGCATTCTGCGCCTTCCGCCTGAAAATCAGGATTCCTGGTAAGAATGATGTTGCGCCTGTTTTTGAGCGGCCGTCCGCCGGGAAACGCGGCAAGTGTCTTTCTTCCGAGAACAACGCATTTTCCCTCCGTTTTCATGCGGAAAAACTTGCGGTCCGCCGGGATCGATACAGGCTGTTTTCCTTCATTGCCGATGGCCCAGTTCTCATCTGCACAGACGATAGCGTTCATATTGATTCCTTCCTTTTTTCTTCCGTCAGTTTCGCGTACGTTCAGATCGCGACGGGAATATCCCGGATCTGCGGACCGTGCTCATAATTCTCAACGATGAGGGAGTCCGGCGTAAAGTCGTAGAAATCATGGATATCCGGATCCAGCGAAACGCGCGGCGCCGGGTACTGCGGCCTTTCGATCAGTTCCCGGATCAGCGGTATATGCCTGTCGTAGATATGGGCGTCCGCGATCACGTGGAGAAGCACGCCTGCCGTCATGCCTACGGACTGCGCGATCATCATGAGCAGTACCGCATACTGCGCGACATTCCAGTTATTCGCGGCCAGAACGTCGTTGGAACGCTGGTTGAGCACCGCATTGAGCACGAGTTTATCTTTTCCTTCCTCGGCGGTCACATTGAATGTAACAGAGTATGCGCAGGGATACAGCGCCATCTCTGAAAGATCCGCGTGGTTATAGAGATTCGTCATGATCCGGCGGCTGAAGGGCGTGTTTTTCAGATCGTAGAGCACGCGGTCCGTCTGATCGAACCAGCCTTCCTTATATTTGTGCTTCACACCCATCTGATAGCCGTAGGCCTTGCCGATCGAACCTTCCGGATCTGCCCAGGCATCCCAGATATGGGATTTGAGATCGTGCACGTTATTGGACTTTTTCTGCCAGATCCAGAGGATCTCGTCCGTGGCCAGCTTGAGCGCGGTGCGCCGAAGCGTCAGCGCGGGAAATTCCTCCCGGAGATCATACCGGTTTACAACGCCGAAACGTTTTACCGTATAGGCGGGCGTCCCGTCCTCCCAGTGCGGACGTATCTTTTCTCCTTCCGTGCTCGTGCCGTTCTCGAGAATATCCCGGCACATATCGACGAATACCCTGTCTGCGTAACTCATAGTCTTCTCCGTCAAAAAATCAAGGCCCCGCTATCGCGCCGCGCCCGTATACCGTTTCGTTCACAGAACAACGGCGCGCATCCTTCCGGTCACTGCGCGCCGTCATGATCCATGTGCTATTATACGGAAAATACTATATTTTGTAAAGCGGACGATCCGGTCAACTACATTTACTGAAACGGTGTATGGTACACCGGCAGTGTGATCCCGAGCGCATGATGCGCCACATCCTGTATCGTTTCGACGGTTATGATCTTCAGCGTGTTTTTCACTTCTTCCGGGACATCTTCAAGATCCTTCTCATTGTCCTTCGGTATGAGGACGGTCTCGATCCCGGCACGCTGCGCCGCCATAAGCTTCTCCGGCAGTCCGCCGATGGGGAGAACCTGACCGCGCAGGGAGATCTCGCCTGTCATCGCAAGATGCGGATCCACGCATTTTCCGGTCATAAGAGACGTCAGCGCCGTAAAAAGCGTAATGCCCGCGGAAGGACCGTCTTTCGGCACCGCGCCCTGCGGAACGTGAATATGGATGTCTTTGTCGTCGATCCGTTCCTTTTCGCCGGTAAACAGAGACCGGACGAGGGATGCCGAGATCGAAGCGGACTCTTTCATCACGTCGCCAAGCTGTCCTGTCACGGTAACATGGCCGCTGCCCGGCATGGCGGAAGTTTCGATAAAAAGGATCTCCCCGCCGGCCTGCGTCCATGCAAGTCCCGTGGCAACACCGACCGGACAGGTGCGGAGGATCCGGTCGTGTTCGAGTTTCTTCCGTCCAAGATATTCATCCAGATTCCGTTCCGTGACCGAGACGCGTTCGCATTCCCCGCCGACGATCTTCGCAGCAGCGCTGCGCATCATGACGTCAAACTGCTTCCTGAGGCCCCGGACGCCCGCTTCCATGGTATAATCTGCGATCATCCTGCGGATGGCGCCGTCGCTTACGCGGATCTGCTTTGCCTTAAGGCCTGCGTCCGCTCTCGCGCGCCGGAGCAGATGCTCCCTGCCGATATGGAACTTTTCGACCGGCGTATAACCGTTCAGGGTGATCACTTCCATCCTGTCAAGAAGCGGTCCCGGGATCGTGTCGAGCGTATTGGCCGTACAGATAAAGAATACCCGCGAAAGGTCGTACGGAACGTTCATATAATGATCGGTAAACGTGACGTTCTGCTCCGGATCCAGCACCTCGAGCAGAGCGCTGGCGGGATCCCCGTTGAATCCGGCCGTCAGTTTATCGACTTCGTCGAGCACCATGACGGGATTCATGGCGCCGGCACGTTTGATGCCCTCCATGATACGTCCCGGCATGGATCCGATATAGGTACGCCGGTGTCCGCGTATCTCCGCTTCATCGCGCACGCCGCCGAGGCTTATGCGGACGTATTTCCGGTTCAGCGCTTCGGCAACGCTGCGGCCGAGGCTGGTTTTTCCGGTTCCGGGTGCGCCGACGAGAAGAAGGATCGTACCGGTCTGCTCTTTTCGGAGCGCCATCACGGCGAGCTGCTGCAGGATCCGTTCTTTTACCTTATCAAGTCCGTAATGATCCCGGTCAAGTATGCGTTTCGCGCGCGCAAGATCGATCGGTCCTGTATCCTCCGCCTTCCATGCGAGCTGTGTGACGAATTCGAGATACGTCTCGAGCATACTGCGTTCCGGATCGTTCGGCTGCGCTTCCAGATACCTGCGCAGAACACGCTCGATCTCTTTTTTAGCTTCCGCCGGCATGCCCGCCTGTTCGATCTTCATACGGTACTGGTCTTCTTCCGAGGCGGTTTCCGGATCCATATCATCGAGTTCCTGCTGCAGCATACCGATCTGTTTGCGGATCGCAGCCTTCTTATACTGATTTCCTTCCGATTCGTCATACCGCCTGTTCAGTTCGACGCGCATGTCGATCGTGCCTTTAAAGCGAAGCAGCGCCTCCTGGATCAGTTCCGTGCGTTCTTTCATGGAGTCAGTGGAAAGAAGGGCGTACTTCTCCTCCGGACTCATGTCATAGAACTGGCAGAACATCGAAGCATAATCATGGATGCTCTCACAGTTCCGGATAAAAGACGCGGCTACCTGCCCGCCCTCAAACTGGCCGGAAAGCTCGATCGTCGTTTTTTTCAGGCCTTCCAGCGCTTCTTTTTCTCCTTCCGCAGTGATATCGGACACTTCGTCAAGTGTTATAAATCCGCCTTCCATCAGTTCCCCGACCCGCGAAAAGCCGGTAAGACGGACCTTTTCACGCGTCTTTACATGGATACGGATACCGCCCGGGATCTCATTAATCTCGACAACGTCCGCCACAACGCCCAGACCGAAGAAATCCGCTTCTTCGATCTCGCCTTTTTCCTTCTGCTTATTGAGAGGAAGCAGAACGGTACGGTTGCCGTCGATCTTGATACGGCTCTTCTCTTCCTCGCTGAGCCGCTGTGTGCCGAGCTGGTATTCCACGTCCGGCAGGATCACGCAGTCGTAGGTCGGAATGATCAAGTATTGTTTGATTTTCTGTTCCATATATTACCCTCTGTCCTCAAAGACATGCTGTTGTTTTCAAATGTTAGCACTCATACTATTCGAGTGCTAACATGATTATAGCACGTACAAAAGCAATGTCAAGTGATTGCTTTATTCCATTTCCCACATTATACTGAATAAGGTGTCTCACTAAGGACGCCTGTTTCGATTTATTGTTATGAACTGGTCTTATTATGGAAAAACTTCTGTATTTCGAATGTGCTGAAGGCATCAGCGGCGATATGGCCGTATCTTCGCTGCTCCATCTCGGTGCCGACTTCACCGGCCTGATGAAAACACTGGATTCCCTTAAACTTGCCGGTTACCGTGCGGAACTCGAAAAATTCGGAAACCGCGGGATCTCCACGTATCGTTTCAACGTCCTGCTGGATGATGAACGGCATCCGGACGATGCGGGCGGCGCCCGTGATCTTGCCGACGTATTTGCGGTCCTGTCCCGTCTTTCCGATCCGCGTGTGCGCACGCTTTCGGAAGATATTTTCCGTATCGTTGCGGAAGCAGAGGCACAGGTACACGGAAAGCATATTCACGACGTTCATTTTCATGAAGTGGGCGCCGTCGATTCTATCGTCGATATCGTCTCTTTCGCGTTCTGCTACACGGATCTCGGCTTTACGGATACCGTCCTTTCGTCTGTCACGGAAGGAACAGGGACTGTTCGCTGCGCGCACGGCGTGCTGCCGGTACCGGTACCGGCTGTCTGTGCGATCACCGAACGCTATAGTCTGCCGCTCCGCGTATCATCGCTTGCCGGGGAACGTATTACGCCGACCGGCGCCGCGATCCTCGCCGCCGTATGGCACGGTGCGGCACTTCCCGAAACCTATACGGTATGCGGCTGCGGCTACGGTTCCGGGCACCGCTGCGCACCGGACCCTTCGATGCTCCGCGCAATGGAGATCAGACCGCTTTACACAGAGAACGGCAGTCATCCGATGAACGATGCCGGTGAAGACACGATCATCAAGCTTGAATGCAATGTAGATGACTGCAGCGGCGAAGCGCTCGGTTATGTTATGGAGAAACTCCTCTCAGGCGGTGCGCGTGACGTCTTTTTCACTCCAGTAACCATGAAGAAGAACCGTCCCGGTACAATGATCTCCGTTTTGTGCACGCCGGATCTTCGTCCCGCGATGGAACGGATCCTCTTTACCCATACGACGACGATCGGAATCCGCCATGAAACGATGTTCCGTACGGTTCTTCCCCGCCGCATCGAAACGGCTGATACGCCTTACGGACCTGTCCGTGCAAAAATCGTTACATACGGCTCAGAAGAATATGCCTATCCCGAATATGAATCCGTGCATGCGATAGCGGAAAAAAACGGCCTCCCGTACCGGAAGGCCTATGATCTGATCCGAACTTATTTCAGCTGATAAGGAAACCGCCATGCAGAAAGATACGATCCGCACACTTCTTGAAAACGTCCGTGAAGGAACACTTTCGGTAGAAGAAGCGCTTCTGCGCTTCCGCGAAGCACCGTTCACGGATCTCGGCTACGCCAAAGTCGATCTGCATCGCGAAATGCGGCAGGGAATGGCGGAGGTGATCTACGGTGCGGGAAAAATGCCGGCGCAGATCGAAGGGATCGTGAACGCCATGCTTTCGGCAGGCCAGAAGCGTATTCTCATCACGCGTCTTTCCGAAGATGCTGTCTCCGCCCTTCATGGCATTTCCGGCCTTACGTATTTCAAAGACGCCCGCCTTGCCCTCATCGGCGGAATTCCCGAACCAGACGGGAAAGGCACGGTCGTAGTCGCCTGTGCGGGGACGAGCGATCTGCCGGTCGCGGAAGAAGCCGCTGTCACCGCAGAGATCTACGGCAACAAAGTCGTCCGTCTTTATGACGTTGGCGTATCCGGTCTTCACAGGACGCTCTCGCATCTTGACGAGATCATGGGCGCTAATGTGATCATTTCGATAGCCGGCATGGAAGGCGCATTGACAAGCGTCCTGGGAGGTCTTGCCGACTGTCCTGTCATCGGTGTTCCGACCTCTGTCGGATACGGCGCGTCCTTCCATGGCGTTTCCGCCCTGCTTGCGATGCTGAATTCCTGTGCTTCCGGTGTTTCCGTCGTCAACATCGACAACGGTTTCGGCGCCGGCTATCTCGCCTCCATGATCAACCACCGTTAAATCAGTACAGTGATCTCAGTCGGCTCTCCGGAGCCGTACATAACGCACGCCGGAAATGCCCTCCTGCTGGTACCAGAGCACAACATAAAGACTGCCGTCCGGCAGCACCGTTACATGCGGCTCGCCGAACGAGAAATCCGTCCATTCGGTAAAGTCGCCGCTGCTCCCGCTCCTTGTCGTCGTAACGGCTTTCCATGCGACCTGATTCTCAAGCAGCGTTATTTCCTCTTCACCGACTTTCTCGAGCGCGATCCATACGCCGACCGGGCTTTCTTTTCTCTGATTGTAAACGATATAGACCGTATCATCGCTTCCGGGACAGGCTGCCGTGCTCTGCCCCCGGAACGGATGCGGTTTCGGACCGATGAACGATATGCCGTCGTTGGAGATCAGATACTGGTCCGGCGCCTCTTTGCTCGCCGTCTGCCAGGTCGAAACAAAGAGCCGGCCGCTCGAAAGCCGTACGAGCCACGCTTCGCCGTACTCGCACGGCGCTTCCGCTGCGGCGAATTTTGAGGAAACGAAGGTCCTGCCGCCGTCCGTGCTTTTCATCATGACCATGCAGCAGGTATCTGCCGTTTCTCTATGTCCGGTGGCTCTGTACGGAGAATAGATGAAGGTGATCGTTCCGTCTGCGTCGACCATCGCGCCGCCCGGATCTTCCGCCGCGCCTTCATAAGGAAGCGGGACACCCTGCGGTTCACCGAAATGGATACCGTCATCCGATATCGCATAGACGAGTTCGTTCTCTTTCATCGTTCCGCTTTCATCATCCCAGAAGTGTTCTCCCGGATAAGCGATATCCCACCAGACGCCGGCCAGAATATAGCGACCGTCGCCTGTCGGACGGATCGAAACGAAGATCGATTTCTTACCGATATATGCCGGCCATACCGGCTGCGCTTCTGTCCACGTTTTCCCGTCCTTTGAGTAGGTTATCATAGTGACAAAATCGTTTGCGCCCCCGGTGGAATTCACCGTAAAAGTGCACACAAGGCTTCCATCTGCCAGAACAGCGGTACGTGACGCGCAAGTCAGGCAGTTTTTTCTCGTTGCGAATACGTCGCCTTCATCGATGATACGGAACATATCTTCTCCTTGCAGTTTTTTGAGCAGTTTTAAGTGGATGCATCCTTTGCTGCCGAAGCTATTCGATGATCAGCCGGTCGCCGGCATGCCGGTCGAGATGCTGATGAGAGGAAAGGTATTCGTCGATCACATCCCTGCAGGAGGTAGATACGATCCGTGATTTTCTCCCTTCCAGGATCTCCTCGGTGCTCTTTCCGAAGCCGATCTTTGTGTTCAGATAATGGAACCGCTGCAGACCGACTTTATAGAGCCGTCCGTCTTCCATCTCTTCACCGCGGAATTTGAATTCCCGGAAAGAGTGATCCGCGCGCGAATACACGACATGCAGCCCGTCGGAGAACTGATAAAACTCCGTATGGGCGCCTTCCCATACTTCATCACGCACCATGTAACGGATCATCTCCCTGAAGACGGCTCCGCTGATCTCCAGAAGATAGACGGCGTCGTCATACGGAAAGGCCTCGCACAGATCGGAATACATGACGATCGGACCCATTTCCTCCGTCCGTATACTTCCGGATCCGAGAAGCATGATGTCCACGCCCAGGCTGGACCGAAGTGCGTCCGAGAGAAGTCCGCCGAGTTCGGTTTCGCGGTTTCTTGAAGGATGCGTCAGCTTTCGCGCAAACCGGGTCACGACCCTCCCGTATTTCTGATCCGTTTTTTTCTTGAAATCACGGATCAGCTTTTCCATTGCTTCATCCTGCTCGCAGGTATTGGAACTGATCGGCACACACTGCCATTTCCAGCCGCTGACGCTGTTGGTCTCCGTATCGATGGTGATATCGAAACGTCCGATCTGGTCGGTCCCGGTCCCCGCCTGCACAATGAGAATGTCATTGACAATCGCAGGTTCATCTATGAACGTGTGCGAATGGCCGCCGATGATCACGTCCACGCCCCAGGCCGGATCCAGTATGGCGGCGAGCTTTTTATCCTCTTCAAAACCGATGTGGGTAAGCAGGACGGTAAAATCGATATCGATCGCGTTATAGGCGTTGCAGATCTTACCGACCTCTTTTGCGGCTTCTTCAATGTTAACGAAAGATCCGATCACACCGTCTGTCTTTGTCTGCGCAATGACTTCCTCGGTAATAACGCCGATGAAAAGAACTTTCATCCCGCCGACTTCAAGTACGACATACGGCTTGAACAGACGCGCGTGGTTCGTCTTTATATAGAGATTCGAATTGATGATCGGAAACTTCGCGCATTTTTCCAGAAACAGAAGATGCGCGACGCCGTAATCGGTTTCATGATTGCCGATCGTCACAACGTCCGGCGCCAGCATGTTCATGATCTCGATCGTGGATATTCCCTGATACTCGGAATCGATCACGGATCCGCGGAACATATCGCCTGCTATGCAGTACAGCGTATTCGGCTCCGTCTCGCGGACCTTTGTGATATAGCCGGACAGAAGCGACACCCCGCCGATGAGCGCCTCGTCCGTATTTTCCGTGAGGAAATCTCCGTGCATGTCGTTGGAATGCAAAAGAACAAGTTTCTGATACCGTTCCATTATGCCCCCTTATCTAGTTTATACAGGATCGTCGGTTATTTTACAGGGCTTCCGCAATACTCGCAGCATCCGCTCGCGTCCGGAGTCGTGACCGCGCCGCAGGCAGGACACTTCACCGGTCCCTGCGGGGCCTGCGTCTTCGCGAACGTCTGTCTGCCGGATCCGAATCCTGTGCCGGCGCCGGCTGCGTAGGCAGGCGCATTGGATCTTGTATCCTGCTGAAGAAGCGCCGCTTTGATCTCGTTGCCCATTTTCAGGTATTCCTGATATTCACGCGAAAGATTCACATTCGGCCCCTGTGTCCCGAAAGATGCGCCGATCCGGTTTCCCGCAGAAGGCCGGCTGCCTGCGCCGCTCACGCCGTTTACGACGCGGTTCGCGATCATATGCGACATTCCGGCATAGCCGGTCTGCGCCTGCTGACGGGGATCGATCTCCACGTTTGAGGGATTGAGTTCGAAAGAGATCTCATTGATATAGGGATGATTGACTCGGATATTCATGTCGAAATCATATTCATAAATATAGCGCGGCGGATTATAACTGACTTCTTTACCGTCCGCATCCTTGCGCTTCTCTTCCCGTCTGCTTTCCTTAATGTCAAGATCGGCTCCCGTAACGTCCGAAAGATCGATCACGTCCGGATTGCTGTTCTGATAATTGCTGTTCCTGCTGACCAGAAACTTTTTCTGATTATCATCGATAAACACATAATAATTCTTTCCGAAAGATCTCGTCGGCGTAAAGCGCGCCACTTCGTTTTTATTGGCTTCGCGGTATTCGATCTGTGCCTTGATCTCTTCGACGGTGGAACTTCTCCGTTCTGAGAACCAGGGAGACAACTTTGCGGCGCAATTCTTGCAGCAGTTGCCGTCTTCCAGTTTCCTGTTTCCGAGCAGTCCGATCTTTTCGCCGCAGATATCGCAGTATTTCTTATCAAAAAGTCCCATGTTATGCTCCTTTCTCCGTAAAGGTTCCTTTATGTCCTGTTGCCATGCCGCTGCCAAATATCGCGCGGACAGAATATACCTTTTACATTGTATCAATACTTTGCATAAACTTCTACACTTTTCGGTCCGTATTGCGATATCTTTCACAACATTTCAGAATATTTAAGTTTGTTTTCCGTGAAATTGTACACTTTCTTTTTTCGGTATCCTGTGATTAACTGATGGAGGAAAGGAGAAAACATGCCTGCGAAATTCCGTTATCTGGAGACCGGTTCCCACGATCCGTATTACAATCTTGCCTTTGAGGAGTACGTCCTTACGGAAATGCCGGATGCGGATCATCTGATCCTGTGGCAGAACGACAATACGGTCGTTGTCGGCCTCAATCAGAATACGCTTGCGGAGATCGACCTTTCCTACGTCAGGGAGCATTCGGTCAACGTCGTACGCCGCTCCACCGGCGGCGGAGCCGTCTATCATGATCTCGGAAATCTGAATTATTCTTTTATCTGCGCTCTCGATGATACGAGAGATGCGATGAAAGAGGCTCTGACAAGGCCGGTCGTTGAAGCTCTCCGTTCTCTCGGTATCGACGCTTCCGTATCCGGCCGCAACGATATCCTCGCAAACGGGCGTAAAGTCTCCGGTACCGCGGAACGTGTCTGGAAGAACCGCATTCTGCATCACGGCACCCTCCTTTTTGATTCCGATCCGGAACGTATCAGCGGCGCGCTGCGTACGGATCCGGAAAAATTCCGGTCCAAAGGCATTTCTTCCATACGCAGCCGCATCGGTACGATCCGGCCGCTGCTCTCACGCGATATGTCGATCGCGGAGTTCCGCCGGTATCTTCTTACGTACATCACAGGCGGGGATACGCTTCCGGAGTCCCTTCCGGAATCCGCTCTCGAACGCATCCGCGCGCTACGCGACGGCAAATATGCGACATGGGAATGGAACTTCGGAAAGTCGCCGCAATATACTTTTTCAAACAGCGTCCGGTTTCCGGGAGGAAGGGTCGAAGTCCGGGTGGATACGGAACACGGGAGGATACGCGACCTGGCGATCTTCGGCGATTTCATGTCCCTTATGCCGATGACAGAACTGCTTGAGGCCATGAAAGGCGTACCGTTTGAACGCGCCGCCGTCCTTGCGGTCATGGAACTTTATCCGACGGATCTGTATTTTCACTCGGTCACCGTCCAGGAAGTTCTCTCCGTCATTTTTCCGGTGTGAGCCATTGGCATCTGCCGATAAAAAATGTTGTTTACAAACAAAAAACGCTGTGCTATAATGCACAACGTACCTCGGAACGTTAGCTCAGCTGGGAGAGCATTCGCTTGACGTGTGAAAGGTCACAGGTTCGAGCCCTGTACGTTCCATAAAAAAATCACCTGCTTTCGCAGGTGATTTTTTTGTACTCTTCTGTTACTCTTACTCTTCGGTCTTCTCTTCGGCAGGCGCTTCTTCCGCGGGCGCTTCTTCCGCAGGCGCTTCTTCAGCAGGTGCTTCTTCGGCAGGAGCTTCTTCAGCCGGAGCCTCTTCCTTTTCTTCACCGGAGATGACCGTGCCGATCGTCTTTGCGGCGTCCTTAAGTTCCTTCTTGGCAGCTTCCGCGAGCTTCGCGATTTCCGGCGCGATCTCTTCGTAATTTGCCTTGATCTCTTCTTTCACGCGTTCGGCGGCTTTTTTGGCCGTCTGCGCCGCTTTGGAATTGGCGGCGGTCTCCGCGGCCTGTTTTTCCTTTTCGACTGCTTCTTCCGTCTTCTCATCAACTTCGTCGACGGTCAGTTTGATCTTTTCACGTGTCTCTTCCGGAACCTTCGCGGCTGCTTCGGCAAAGATATCATCCTTCTTGATCTTTGCCTTTTCGCGGAATTCCTTCGTCAGTTCCTTACCCTGCTCAACGGTCAGTTCACCGCGCTTTACAAGTTCGTCAATGATCTCTTTCGACTTTTCGGCAGTCACAGCTACGGCGCCTACGCCTGCAAGCAGAAGCTTCTTGATCGCATTCGTGAATTTCATTTTCATTTTCCTTTCTTTTTATCGCCGTTTCCGGCCGGCTTAGTATTGTGCACTGTAAGAAAAAAGCTGACCTTTCCTTCTTCTGTTCCAAAGTATATCACATTTTTTACAGACTGCGCGTTTTTTGCGCAGAATTCATAAATTCTTCACGAAAATCTTGATTTTTATTTATGGATCGATGCCCTGCTAAAAGATGCCGAGCTCCGGGATCTCGATCTTTTCCAGCGTCAGTCCCTTCGGCGGCGCGGTATCTCCCGCTGCGCTGCGGTCCCTTGCTTCAAGGATACGCATCATCTCTTCCGGCGCCATCTGTCCGCTGCCGGCCAGGATCAGGGTCCCGGTAATGATCCGTACCATATTGTAAAGAAATCCGCTGCCGGAAACCGTATAGGTGATAAGGTCTCCTTCCCTTGTCACTTCGGACCGGTAGATCGTACGCACTGTCGATTTTCCGGAAAATCCGGAGGAACAGAAAGAGGCGAAATCATGTGTGCCGACCAGATAAGAAGCGGCCGCGGCCATTTTCGATTCGTCGAGAGGATAATAATAATGAAGTGCATACCGCTGCCAGAGCGGGTCCGGTACTCTCCGGTTCATGATCCGGTAGCTGTACGTTTTTACGGAATCGCAGTGACGCGGATGAAAATTTCCCGGCACTTCCATGGATTCCATCACACGGATATCGTCCGGAAGACGTGCGTTCAAAGCCAGTGCGATCTTTCCCGGCAGCATTTTCGCATCGCAGTCGAACACGACGAGGTTGTCGCGCGCGTGAACACCGGTGTCTGTCCGGCTCGCCCCGATCGTCCGTACATCGCCTCCGAACAGATCCCTGATCGCTTTTTCCAGGATATCCTGAATACCGACGGCGTTTGTCTGCGACTGGTATCCGTTGTAATTCGTACCGTCGTAGGCAAGATGAAGCAGGATGCGCCGTACATGCTCCGCATCCCTCTGCGCCGGTCTTTGATGTTCTTCTTTTTTTCGCTTACTGCTCATATAATCTGAATCCGATCCTGTCGAGGTGACGCGAAAGCGCGGCGACCGGCAGACCGACGACGTTGCTGTAATCTCCTTCGATCCTGCCGATAAAACGTGAGAAGACGCCCTGTATGCCGTAAGCACCCGCTTTATCCATCGGTTCCCCGGTAGATATATACCAGCATATCTCCCTGTCCGGCATCGGCTCTACAAATACGGCGGTCTTTTCAAAGAAAGTGTCACGCTCTAAGACGCGGCGTTCCGCGATCTTCAGGATCGTCACGCCGGTAAAAACGTCATGCTGCCGCCCGGAAAGGCGTTTCAGCATGCGATACGCATCCTCTTCGTCTGCGGGCTTCCCGAGGATCATTTCGTCGGACGCAACGATGGTGTCCGCCCCTACTACAAAAACGCAGCCGCAGGGATCCGGCGATTCCGGCACGTCCTGACCGCTTAAGATGCGCTCCGCGGCAGCTTCCGCCTTCCGGACTGAAAGATACCGGACAGTATCTTCAGGCGTTCTGACGCTCTCAGGGAGCGTCTCAGAGGCTTCCTGCGTCATTACGATACACGGTATGCGGGCATTAGCAAGGATTTCTCTCCTCCGCGGCGACGCGGAAGCAAGGATCAGGACGTTCAAAGAAATATCCTCAAAAGAATAAGCACGGCAAGATAAAGGATCAGAAGGGCATATGCGATA
>JAFOIS010000076.1 GCA_017420605.1 Lachnospiraceae bacterium
CCGAGATCGCACAGGCGATCGAGGCGGAGATCGCGCGCCAGAACTCACACATCGAACTGATCGCGTCGGAAAACTGGGTAAGCAAGGCGGTGATGGCCGCCATGGGAAGCCCGCTCACCAACAAATACGCGGAAGGGTATGTCGGACACCGTTATTACGGCGGCTGCCAGTGCGTTGACGTGGTGGAGACGCTTGCGATCGAACGTGTGAAAAAGCTTTTCGGCTGCACTTATGCGAATGTCCAGCCGCATTCCGGAGCGCAGGCGAATTTCGCCGTCTTTTATGCGCTGCTTGAGCCGGGCGATACCTTCATGGGCATGAGCCTCGATCACGGCGGACATTTAAGCCACGGCTCGCCTGCCAACGTCTCCGGCAATTATTACCACTGCGTGCCGTACGGCGTCAACGCGGACGGTTTCCTCGATTACGACGAAGTCGAACGGATCGCGATGGAGTGCCATCCGAAGATGATCGTGGCCGGCGCGAGCGCTTACTGCCGGATCATCGATTTCAAGCGGATGCGGGAGATCGCCGATAAGGCCGGCGCGTATCTTATGGTCGACATGGCGCACATCGCGGGCCTCGTGGCCGCGGGTGTCCATCCGAGCCCGATCCCGTACGCCCACGTTACGACCACGACGACGCACAAGACGCTGCGCGGACCGCGCGGCGGCGTCATCCTGAGCTCCGAAGAGTTCGCGAAGGAACACAAACTCAACAAGGCCATTTTCCCGGGAACCCAGGGCGGCCCGCTCGAGCACGTGATCGCGGCGAAGGCCGTGGCCTTCCTCGAGGATCTGCAGCCGGAGTTCACCGAATACGCGAAGAATATCGTTGCGAACGCGAAGGCGCTTGCGGAAGGCCTTATGAAGCGCGGTATTAAGATCGTCAGCGGCGGCACGGACAACCACCTGCTCCTGGTGAACCTCGTCGGCACCGGCGTGACCGGCAAGGTCCTGGAAGCGCGCCTTGACGCTGCCAACATCACGGCCAATAAGAACACCGTTCCGAACGATCCGGAATCCCCGTTCGTAACGAGCGGCGTCCGCCTGGGTACTCCGGCGGTGACGACGCGCGGACTGAATACCGAAGATATGGACCGTATCGCCGAAGCGATCGCGCTTGTGATCGCGGGCGAGGAGAATATTCCGGCCGCAAAGGCGATCGTGAAAGAACTGACCGACAAATATCCGCTGGAGGCGTAAGATGGCCGTTTCTGCGCGGACAAAGGAGATCCTCGAAATACTGGACCGGAATTACGGCACGGAGTACAAGTGCTATCTGAACCACATGAACGCCTATGAGCTTCTGGTGGCGACGATCCTTTCTGCCCAGTGTACGGACGCCCGCGTCAATATGGTGACCGGGGATCTCTTCCGGGAATACCCGGATCCGGCGGCCATGGCCGCGGCGGATATAAAGCGCGTGGAGGAACTCATCCATTCCGTCGGCTTTTATCACAATAAGGCCGCGAACATCATCGCCTGCTCCCGGAAGATCGTTTCGGACTTCGGCGGCGAAGTCCCGCGGACGATCGAAGAGCTGACGTCGCTGCCGGGCGTAGGGCGGAAGACCGCCAACGTGATCCGGGGCAACATTTTCGACGATCCGAGCATCGTGGTCGATACACATGTAAAACGGATCTCGAAGCGGCTCGGCCTTACAAAAGAGACCGATCCGGAAAAAGTGGAATTTGACCTGATGAAGAAGCTTCCGAAGGATCACTGGATCCTGTGGAACATTCATATCATACGGTTCGGCCGGGAGATCTGCTACGCGCGGAAACCTGACTGCGCGCAGTGCTTCCTCCGGAATTACTGTATAGAACAAAGATCATGAAAAAGATACTGTATCTGATGGCGGCATTCGTCATGCTGCTGAGTCTGCCGGCCCTTGTGCTCGGGATCGGCAGGGCGCGTGTGGAACGGGCGACCGAGGGCACCATCACCGCTGCGGACGCGTCCGCCGCGGATACGATCCTGCCCGGCGTTTTCATCGGGCCGATCGACGTGTCGGGGCTTACGGAGGCGGAAGCCCGCGCGAAGGTATCCGCGTTCGTCGAGCAGATGAAAAAGGAAACGGTCACGGTCAACGTGGGAGACCATCAGGAAATGCTTCCGGTATCGGAGATCGGCTTTACCTGGGTCAATACCGACGCGCCAAAAAAGGCCCTTTCCTACGGGAAATCCGGCAATATCCTCGAACGTTACAAGATCGTTCACGACCTTGAGACATCGCCGTATGTGATCGAACTGCAGCGCAGCGTCGACACGGCCGCGATCGAGGAATTCCTCAGCGAGCAGATCGATAAATACGAGTATGACGCCGTCGACGCTCATATCGAAATGAACGAAGACGGGTATCTTGTGGTCGTGCCGGCGGAAAACGGCTTCCAGATCGACCGCGAGACGTCCCGCATGCGTCTCAACGGGTATCTTACGGGCACCTGGGCGGGGGAAAAGCCCGTCTGTTCGCTCAAGACCGAGGTCGAATACGGCTATAATGAGACCGAGGCGATGGAGAAGGTCCACGACGTGCTCGGCGCCTATGCGACGGAGTACACGGGCGCGATGTCGGAACGCGCGGCCAACGTCCGGAACGGCGGTTCGAAGATGAACGGCATCACGCTCCTTCCGGGGGAACGCTATTCGACGCTGTCCCTTCTGGAACCGTTTACGGTCGAAAACGGCTACGAGCCGGCGCCGTCCTACAACTCGGGCGAGGTCGAGGATTCGCTCGGCGGCGGGATCTGCCAGCTCGCGTCGACCCTCTATATGGCGGTCATGTACGCGGAACTCGACGTGGTCGTTCGCGTTAATCATTCGCTGCCCGTCCATTACGTGAAGACGTCGATGGACGCGACGGTCTCGGATCATCTGGATTTCATTTTCGAGAATTCGACGGAGTATCCGATCTACATTTTCATGAATACGGACAACGAGGTCGTGACCGCGAGGATCTACGGCGTGGAGACGCGCGATCCGAACCGCGAGATCGATTTCGAAAGCGAAGTGACCGAGCGCGAGGAAGCGGGCATCAAACTGATCGCGAACAACAGCGCCGGGTTCGGATACGTCAAGAAGCTGAAGAGCGCTTCCGACGGCATCCGCTCCTGTCTGTGGAAACTGGTCACGGAAAACGGCGAGACGGAGCGTATCCGCGTGAATACGAGCCACTACAACATGGTCGACGAGACCTATGAAGTCGGTGTCGTATCCGGCAGCGAGACGGCGACGGGCCTGATGTACAGTGCGGTGAGCGCCAACGACCTCGAGCGGGTATATTCGCTCATCAATCAATATGGAACTTATGATACCGGCTATTCAGGAGGTGACTGAAATGTTGGAAAGACGACCCGATTACATGGTACGGATCACGAAACCCGCGCTCGCGGAGGCGTATATCGAAGAGCGGATCGCGATGCTGCGCGATCAGATCGGAGACGGGAAGGTGCTCCTTGCACTCTCAGGCGGCGTGGATTCGTCCGTCGTGGCGGCGCTTCTCATCCGCGCGATCGGAAAGAACCTCGTCTGCGTACACGTAAATCATGGGCTTCTTCGCAAGGGCGAACCGGAACAGGTGATCCGGGTCTTCCGCGAGGAAATGAACGCGAACCTGATCTATGTGGACGCGGTCGACCGTTTCCTCGACAAGCTTGCCGGCGTTTCGGATCCGGAGCAGAAGCGGCATATCATCGGGGAAGAATTCATCGACGTATTCGCCGAAGAAGCAAGAAAGCTTGAAGACGTGAAGTTCCTCGGACAGGGCACGATCTGGCCGGATATCCTCGAGAGCGACGCGGGCATTAAGGCACATCACAACGCAGGCGGCCTGCCGGCGGATATCGCCGACCGGTTCGAACTGGTCGAACCCGTCAGGATCCTCTTTAAGGATGAGGTCCGCATGGTCGGACGCGCGCTGGGTCTTCCGGCGTCCATGGTCGAGCGTCAGCCGTTCCCGGGACCGGGACTCGGCGTACGCTGCCCGGGCGCGATCACCCGTGACCGTCTCGAAGCCGTCCGTGAAGCGGACGCGATCGTTCGCGAAGAGTTTGAAAAGTGGGGCCTTTCCGGCAAGGTCTGGCAGTATTTCACCGTCGTTCCGGACTTCAAGTCGACCGGTATCCGCGACGGGAAACGCACCTTCGACTGGCCGTGCATCATCCGCGCGATCAACACGACGGACGTCATGGAAGTCACGGTCGAGCATCTGCCCGCCGAACTCATCGACCTTCTGGTCCGCCGCATTACTTCTGAGGTTCCAGGCGTTAACCGCGTGCTTTTCGACTACACGCCGAAGCCGCCCGCAACGGTGGAGTACGAATAATTAAGGCGAACCCGGGAGACCGCATAAACACTGACTTTTTCGGGTGCCATAGGTGGTTTTGATAGCATCTTGATAGCACTTAATAACCCTGCTGAACTGAATTAAAAACAGTTCGGCAGGGTTATCTCTTTTGATGAAGCGATTAATTTGAGCTGGGAGTTTATATCTATCATTTGATTGAAAGGCTTGCAATACGGCAGGGGTCGAAATCAAATATGAAAATACCGATACGGACTTCAAAATCGAGTTTTCAAGGATCGACCGAAATAAGTCGCCATTATCTGGCCAGGAAAATGGCCGGATAAATGACCATATAAGTGATCTGGAGCAGGCTGTACTGAGCTATTTAC
>JAFOIS010000077.1 GCA_017420605.1 Lachnospiraceae bacterium
CCTTTATCCACGACGCCGAGCATGCGCTTTATTGCCCAGCTCAGGTTGACCGCCGTCGGACGGGAGGAATTGATATACGCGCCGTCCTCATGCATTTCCTTCGCAAAGGCGGCCGGATCCAGGTCCGCCTTCTGCTGCGCGATAACGTACATGCCGTACGCGGCGCAGATGCCGATCGCCGGTGCCCCGCGGACCGCCAGGATCTTGATGGCGTCGTAGACTTCCTTCGCGGTCCCCAGCGTAAGATACTCTGTACGGTTGGGAAGCTGGGTCTGGTCGAGGATGATCACGCTCTTTTCGTCTTCCGAAAGATGCGCGCTGCCCATCATGCGGTCTTCATTAGTTATAGTCATAAACCCCTCCTGCTCAGATATCTTTCTCCGCCAGAATGTGCAGCGCTTCCGCGCCCGCAAGGCACGCGCGCGCCTCCGCTTCCGGATCCTCGAGCCACTCGCCGGTGAGCCGGTGCGCCACCACGGTCGCGCACATGCCGGCGCGCTTGCCGAAGAGACGCGCAAGCGTCATGACCGTCGCGGCTTCCATTTCGAAATTGAGGACGCCCGCCTGCTGCAGGTCCTTAAACAGGCCGTCGAGATGCGACGGACGGTAGCCGCCGATCGTCGTCCTGCACTGTCCCGTATAGAAGGAAGAACAGGTGCAGCCGGTGCCGACGTGATACCGGAATCCGAGCTTTTCACAGGCCTCGACCAGCGCGGCCGTGACTCTCCAGTCCGCCGCCGCGGGGAATTCCTTCATAACATAAAGATCCGACGTGCCGTCCAGCCGGATGCTGGCGTCGTTGATGATGATATCGCCGATCCGCACGTTCTCCTGGATCGTGCCGGTCGTACCGACCCGGATAAAGGTGTCCGCGCCGCGCGAGATCAGATCCGTCAGATAGATCTCGGTGCTGCCGCCGCCCATGCCGGTCGCGCATGCGCCGATGGGGCTGCCCTTGTAGGTGCCCTGCGCCGCTCTCTCCCGCCTTGCGAGTTCATAGATCTCCACGCCCGGATCCCACTGGGACGCCATGACGTTCACGCGGTTCGGGTCCCCCGGCAGAAGGAAATAGCGGTTCAGCTTCTCCGGCAGATTCTGCTCTACGTGACCGACTTCCGATGCTTTCTTTTCTTCGCTCATAAGAGTCCTCCTTATCACGGCAGACTGCCGATAAATTCATTATTATCTATAATCCGGCAATGTGCAAGTAAGGAAAAAATGATATGATGGTCACAGCGCCGGAAGCGGCGGCCGCACAAAGGCCCGCCGTAAGGCAGCCGGCGCGGCGGAAAGGCGGCCGCGGAAAACAGCACCGCAGGGATCCGGAGGCCGGATCACGAAAGGGAAACAAACGATGGACGCATTGAAAGAACGGATCTTAAGGGACGGGCGCGTACTCCCCGGCCATATCCTCAAAGTAGACAGTTTCCTCAATCATCAGATGGATATCGCTTTTCTCGATGAGATCGGGCGGGAGTTCTTCCGGATCTTCGGAAATCTTCCCATAACAAAGATCGTGACCGTGGAAGCCTCCGGCATCGGCATCGCCGCCCTGACCGCCCGGTATTTCGGCGTCCCGGTCGTCTTCGCCAAAAAAAGTCCCCGTAAGAATCTCGATCCGGAGCTTTTCCGGACGCGGGTCTTCTCCTATACGCACGGCGAACCCTACGAGATGCTCATTTCCAGAAAATATCTTTCCTCAGAGGACCATATCCTCATCCTGGACGATTTCCTTGCGAACGGCGAGGCCGTGGAAGGCCTTCTCCGCATCGCAAAAGAAGCCGGCGCCCTCGTGGAAGGCGTCGGCATCGTGATCGAAAAAGGATTTCAGGAGGGCGGAAAGCGTCTCCGGAGCGAAGGCGTCAACCTGCACTCTCTCGCCATCGTCGATTCGATGACGGACACATCGCTCACATTCCGCGGCGGAGAATGATCCTTCGTATATCTTAAGACAGCGTATCGTAAGACAGAAGTTTTCCGTCCGCATACCGGGCGAGAATGTCCCGGTCGTCGCCGATATAACAGAACCGCTCGAGGCTCTCCTCGGGCGAAAGCTGTGTGCCCTCATCCGACATATCCCGAATCACCAGCGCGTCGAACCGGTATCCGGGCGCGATCCGTCCCGCGTTGCCGAAGACCGCGCCGCCGCCCGCCGTCGCCATGTAAAAAGCTTCAAAAAACGCAACGCGCTTCTCCTCCGGCTCATAGAACTCCTTCATTTTCGAGATCTGCACCGCGCGGGCGACCTGCCGGTATACGCCGGTAAAATGCCCGCCGCCGACATCCGTTCCCAACGCAAGGGGGAAGCCGCCGGCAAGAAGGCGGGCGGCCGGCATGATCCCCGCCGTGATATTGGACGTCGCGTCCGGGCAGTGCACGGCATACGCGCCGTATTGCCTGAGGATGCGCTCTTCCGTCTCCGTCGGGAAAATGACGTGCGCGAAGATGGACGGACCGTTTCCGAGCAGCCCGGCATTTTCATAAATGGCGCCGTCGGAGCCGTCCCCGGGGAAAAGCTCCTTCGCCCAGGCGGCCTCTTCCCGTGATTCCACAAGATGTGTATGCACGCCGACCTTATACCGCTGTCCGATCCGGCCCAGCCCGTGCAGAAGTTCTCCCGAGCAGGTCGGCGCAAAACGCGGGATCAGGATCGGACGGACGCGTCCGCTGTAGTGCCGGTCCGTTCCGCCGATCCGCCCGCCCGGGAGGTGTTCCGAAACGAACCGTTCGGTATCCGCAAGAGATCTTGCGGTATCTTCCACATAATAATCCGGACTGTTGCGGTCCATGTTGATCTTGCCGGCAAGCGCATACAGTCCGCTCTCCTCGAGAAGGCGGAAAAAGAGGTCCGACGCTTCGTAATGGATCGTCGTAAACGCGGCAAGATGGAGCGTGCCCTGCCGGATCAGCTCCCGGATCACCTGCCGGTAGATCGTCTCCGCATAGGACCGTTCCCGGAAACGTGCTTCTTCCGGGAAAGTATACCGGTTCAGCCATTCAAAGAGCAGGCAGTCCATGCCGATCCCCCGCTCCGCAAACTGCGGCGCGTGGATATGCAGATCCGAGAAGGCGGGAATGATCAGGTTCTCCCCGAAATCAACGATCGTATCGCCTTCCGTCTGTACCGGCTGACGGTCTTCCACCGAAAGGATCACGCCGTCTTCCGTGATAACATATGCGCCCTTCCGTATATCCGGCTTCTTTGGCGACACAGGATCGATCACGGTGCCGCGGTATATCACCCGTTTCACTTAGTCCCCCCGTTTCCCAGCATCACAAGTCTGAAACCACTGTATCCTCCGAACTTGCTGTCCGCACTGATCAGATCCATCTGTTCTTCCTGTGCCTGTACGATCAGCATCCGGTCGAACGGGTCCTTGTGATCCTCTCTATACGGCAGATCTCCGACAGCGGCCGCATGCCCGGCCGTGATCTCCAGTTCCGCAAAACCTGCGTTTTCAAATTCACGTCTGGCCTCTCCGGGTGTGATCCGGAGTCTGCCGATCGAGTGCTTTATGGCGATTTCCCAAATAGAGGCTGCACTGTAATACACTTCGTTTGCGGGATTTTCCACAGTCTTTCTGACCGGTTCGACCCGCGGATCACCGACGACCCACCACAGCAGGACATGTGTGTCCAGAAGAAACTTCATAATTACACCCCGAACATTTCCGCGATCTCGTCGTTACTCGCATCAAGATCGTCCGGTACTGTGAAGCGGCCTTTCGCAAGCCCTGCCTGCCGGACAGGAGGCATGTCATACAAGACCATTTTTACGACCGGTTCCCCGCGGTTGGCAATGATGATCTCCTCTTCCTGATGTGAAACAAGAAGATTGATCAGTTCTGAGAAACGATCCTTCGCTTTTCCTGTATTGATCTGCATGCCGCCTCCAATCTGGCCAACTTGGCCATGTTTAGATCGTAGCATACGTTCAGCCATCTGTCAATTGAACCGGATGACGCCGGATCCCGCCCTGGACTCCGGATCCCGGATCAGCCTCCTTCCTTCAGAATCATGCCGCAAACGGAGCAGTATGTCTCATCTCTGTATTCCGCCGGGTGGTGTTCGGTGTGCGTTTCGGCGTCGTGATGCACGGTCTCCCATACGGCCTCATGATGGATATAGGAAATGATCGTCTCCTCCCACTCGACATGATAGCCGCCGTGCATGCCGTCTTCCCCTTCCGTTCCCTGCATCGTCGCAGCCTGGTGCGCAAATAATTCATCCGCCGTCGGGAATGACTGCCCGCAGGTATTGCAGACAACAAAACTCACCTGCCCGAAGACCGGTTCGTCATAGGCTTCCCGCACAAGGACAGACTCGTCCCACGCGGGCACATCGATCACTTCCTCCTCATAGGCTTCCCGCACGAGGACCCGTCTTACTGCCCGTACATGCCGGTGTATCTCCGCTGCGTCCGGCACGGTCCCGGACGGATCCGTTTTCCCGGAAGGTATGCCGCCGGGCTGATCCGTTTCCCCGCCGGAAGACCCGCCGCCGGTTTGACGGGTCCCGTCGGTACTGCCGGAAGACGGAGAAACCGGCTCTTCTTCGGGGTCCTCTCCCGTATCTTCCGCAGCGGAAACGGGCGCGCCGCACGGCGCGCCCTCCGCCATCCCGCGGATCCCTTGTCTCACCGCGGCGCCGGCTTCTTCCGGTAACGATTCCCCCTCCGGTGCTTCTTCCGGAACCGCGGTGTTTTCGGGTTCCGGTGCCGCGGCAGCGTCCGCCGCGTCATCCTGCGGCCGGCTGCCCTCTTCCGGTGCCGCGGCAGGCATTTCCGCTTCTTCGGCTTCCCCGGGCGTTCCGCCCGGCACTTCACCGGCCGGGGCCGGTATGCCGGCTGTCCCGCAGCTCCGTAGAAGCACGGCAAGGACCGCCAGGAGCAGCACGGCCGCAAAGACCTTAAGAAGGCTGCCGCGGACATATGCCTTATCCATGGCTCCTTCCCTCTTTTCTTCGAAGGCGCAGCGAAAGAAGACTCAGAGCCGCCGCAAGGCAGTAGAGGATCCCGTCGCCCATGCCGCCTGCTGACAGCGGCACCGCAGCCGAATTTCTCACGGTAAGCTCCGTCTCTTCGGTCTTCCCTTCTTCGACGGTCACGCGCACCTCTCCGGTCAGCAGCATTTTCCCGTTTACGGTCCGCAGTTCGCGGAGATAATAAACGCCGTCCGCAACGCCGAAGAACACCGCCGATCCGCCTTCATCCGTCGTTTCTATCCAGGCTGCGCCGTCTTTTTCCACCGGCTGCATGTCTTCATCAAGCAATGCGAACACGACGCCGGACAGCGGCCCGCCGCCGGCCTCATCCATCTTCCGGATCCGGATCTCTCCGGTATAGACGTCCGGCCTTTCGGTCGTCTCCGTCACCACGATGCCGTACCTTCCAAACGAGACTTCCGCTTCATTCGGGATCTTTTCCGCAGCCAGGGCGTTTTCATTGATCACCGTTTCATAAGTCAGCACGATGCAGTCTTCATTGCCCGGCTGCGATGCGCGTTGTGCAAGTTTTGTAAGTCCCTCCGGAAGGAATGTGACCGTAAGGCACATCCCGTTGTCTTCCGAAGGCTCTTCGATCGCGCAGTCCGTTTCCGGATCGAGCGCCTCCCCGTCCAGGGAAAGCGTAAGGCCGCCCGTATAGTCAAGCCGTTTTCCCGCGACCTCCTCCCGTTCCGGATCGATCACGTCCCGGATCATGTACAGGGAGCCTTCTCCGTCGTGAAAGTCTGCCGGGACGCCGCAGTGTACGGTCCAGACGCGCGTCTCGCCCACCGCGGACGATACCTTGTCCACCGTCTTGTGCGGTTTTACCGTTTCGGACAGGATATGGACCGTCTGCGCGCTGTCCGCAAGGTCGCAGTGCGACGCGATGAGCGTATCCCCGTCGTAGATCTCCTCGAACACGACGACATCCGTTCCTGCGAGCTGCGTGGAATCGAAAGTGAACGTCATGTCCACGATGCCGGAATACTCCTCTGCCGTAAAGGTCATTTCCGCCGCGGCGCCGTCGGCCGCAAGCACCTCCCCGGTCCCGGCGTCACGGAGCGTTCCCTTTGCAGTCAGTTCCTTTCCGGGTTCAAAATGCGCATAGGCGATGCGGTCCGTGACGACGGTCTCTTCCGACGGCAGCACAGCGCTCCCGCCGCCCGGCGATACGGAAGCCGTCGTCCCGATCACGGGGATCTGCCGCTCCGCTGCCGGCGCGCCCGTCTCTCCGTCCGGAAGGTTTTCCGTGCGGACAAGCCCGCCGACCTCCGATACGGTATTTGCGACATAGACCGTATCATTCAGCAGATATCCTTCGGGCGCTTTCGTTTCCCGGATCGTGATCGTACCGAGCGGCAGCACGGCGGCCCCGGTCCCGGGATCGGTCACAAAGGGATCCCCTCCCTTTTTCCACGCTTCGCCGAACTGGATCACGCCGTTTTCGTCCGTCGCAAAGACCCAGGTAAAGAGCGGGCCTTCCCCGCTGTCCGCCGGGTCCGTATCCATGGAAACGTCATAATAGCACACCGTATATTCCGCGCCGGCGAGTGTATCCGACGGCCGGCCGGTCTCTTCGTCGACTTTCCGGAGGAGGACCGTGAGCGGGTCGTTCTTCGGCATGTCGGCGATCTCCGCCGTAAAGGTCTCCTCCTGCTGCGGTACCGTGATCTTCTTTACGGGCGCGCTGGTAAATCCCGCAGGCGCGGCCGTCTCTTTGATCCAGTAATCGCCCGGAAGCACCTTCACTTCTTCCGTATCGCCCGTTTCATCCGTCCGGAACAGAACGTCCGTCCCGGTCTCCGCCCCCTTCGCGCTCTGCGTACAGGCTTCGTCGGTATAGAGCGCAAATTCCGCGCCGGCGAGGGAATACATCCGGTTTCCGGCGCTCACCGCCGGGCAGGCGGAAACTTTTTTCAGCTTTACGCCGGTCCCTTTCGGTTCCGTGGCAAAAGAGCCGTAGGCAAGGTCCTGGTACTTATGCCCGGAAGCATTGTAATACTCGGCCACATAGAGCGTGCCCTTCACCGGTTCCAGATCTTTTACCTGCGCAAGGAATGCGCCGACCGCCGCCTGCCCGGCCGCGCCGAGCGTCGTGTAACCGGTCCAGTACCAGCGGCTCTCCCCGTGGTTGTTTCCCATATCGACCATCCATACCCGGGAGAGCGCAAAGTGCGTAACGGCCATCTGCTCGTCCGCCGTACCGGTCAGGATATTCCCGGCGCCGCCGTAGCCGTAATACATCAGCTTTGCGAGAAGCTGCAGATTTCCGGCGGTCGACGACGCGATCTCATACGAATTGAAGCTGACGGTCTTTCCGCCCGGCGCTTTCGACCACGGGAGGATACAGTAGACGAGCGTGCCGCCCGTCGTCGTAAGATGCGGGGAAGCCGCGCCGTACGGGTAAGTCATCGGCCCCTCAACGATCGTTTCGGTATGCAGTCCCCGCGTCGCGCCGGGCAAAGCGTCCATGCCGACCATGCCGTCCACGATCCGGGGATCCTGGGCGATCCATACGTCGCCGCCCGCTTCCTTTTCCGCCGCGTCCTCACCTTCCGGCGCCGTATCTTCCGCTTCGGATACGCTTTCCGTATCTTCCGCGGCCCCCGCCTCCGAAGACGCGTCTTTCTCCGTTCCGGCCGGGGATGTCTCCGCACCCGTAGCTTCCGCATCCGTATCTTCCGCGCCGCCATCGCCTTCCGCCGCGTTTCCGCCATCTTCCGCGCCGCCGTCGCCTGCCGCCGCGCCGCCTTCCTCTGACGGGGTGCTTCTGTCTGCCGCGGCATCATCCTCGGTCATCTCCGCCGCCGTCCCGTCCTGCGCCGTTCCGGCAAACACCGCCGCCGGTCCGGCAAGGCAGCCGGCAAGCAGCGCCATGCAAAGCGCCAGCGCCGTGAGAACGCCGGGCTTTTTTCTTTTTCCGTGCATCTTCCGCCCTCTCAGGATCAAAATCAGCATGAGCGCGGAAGCCCCCGCAAGAAAGCCGTACAAAAGCAGACTGCTTTCATCGCCCGTCTCCGGATAGACCGGGACCGGCTCCGCTTTCGGATACGCTTCCGCCTCATAATGCCAGCACCACGACTCGCCGCCGTCGGCATCCTTTTCCACACCGGACCACGGGATCGTGACCAGGAACGCGGAAGAAGGCCGGTATCCTTCCGCGCTCGCCGTTTCGCTTACCAGATATACGCCGTGCGGCAGGTCCGAAAAAACGGCGTCTCCCTCCCTGCCGGTCGTCTGTGTGCGCGTAAATCCGCCGTCGACGCTCCCGCGGTATGCTTCCCTGACGGCCGCTTCGATCCGGCGCGGATCCGTCTTTTCATCAACGGTAAACCGCTTTCCGTCCGGTCCGAAGGAAAGCCCGGTCATTTTGCCGAAGCTTCCGGTCTCCGCGATCCGGTAAACGGTAAACGAAGCGCCCGCCACCGGCTTTGTCCCGTCCGCGCCGGCCCGGTACCGGATGAGGATCTTCCCCGGCACGGCCGGATCGACCGTCTGCGCGCTGTTTTCGGGCGATGCGCCGAATACAGGCAATGCCATAAGAAGAAGCACGAATAACAGAAGCGCCGTGCTCCCTTTCTTCAGAATGTTCATATTTTCACCATGCGATCCTTTCATAATGCAGGCCTTCCGGCCGCTTTCCCCCGCAGGATACGGACAAAGACCATTCCCGCCGGAATAAGGCAGCACAGGGCCATCTTAAAAAGCGCGGAAAGATCATACCGGACAGCCGTTACGAAAGCGCCCGGATATGCCGCTTCCGCCGGAGGGTCTTCCGCGCGTTCCGCGGTCACGATGAGCCGGTGGGTATTGATCCCCGGCGGCGTACACGTATAGAGGGTAATGAGGTCGCGGCCTTCTTCCGTCTGAAAGAAAGCCGCTTCCACCGCCGGCGAAACGACGTTTACCGCCGTTACGGCATAGCGGTGTATCTCTCCCAGCACATGCACGTCGATCACGCTGCCCTCCGAAAGGTCCTGTATATCGTCGAAGATCTTCCGGGCGGTAAGCCCGGTATGTCCTGCGATCACCGCGTTGCAGCCCTCTCCGCCGACCGGCACGCCCGTACCGTACATGTGGCCGGCGGCATAGGCGAGCGTCTCTTCGCCGGTCCCGTGCAGAACGGGCACATGAAGGCCGATCGACGGGATCGAAAGATACGCCATGACCGGTCCGTTTACCGCCAGCACCTTCTCGTACGCTTCATCGGTCGCGCCCTCGCCGCGGTATACGAAAAACGTCTCCGCCTGCTCCCGGCGGATCCCGGCATTGTATTCCTCCGCCGCACAGCGCATCTCCCGGACTTTTTCCGCACCGGCCCCGCGAAGCGCCGCCTCGTAGCTCCCGATACTTTCCCCCTGCCGAAGCGACAGGGCCGCCGAAAGGAAGACGGGCGCAAGGGCGCAGACGGCCGCCGCAAGAAGACAGCAAAAAGCCGCGTTCCTCCTTATACCGTCTTTCATTTATCCGGCATTCTTCTTCCGGCGGGCGAAAAGACATGCAAGGACGGCAAAGCAGGCGGCCGCCGAATAAAGAATGCCGTTCCCCGCGCCGCCGGTCCGGAGCGCCGGCTGCGGATGGTTCTCCACGGTGATATACGCCGTGCCGCCCTCCGTAAGGAGCGCCTCTTCCGTGCCGTCAACGGTAACCGCCGCCGCGCAAAGTTCTCCGTCCACGGGCTCGTTTCCCGAAAGCGCAACGTCAAAGGAGGATCTCAGAAGCGAAAGCCCGTTTTCCGTCGTCAGTTCCGTAAAAGTATAGGTGTCTTCGTCGAGACCCCGCAGGATGAGGACGCCGTCCTGCGATACCCGGAGCGTATTCGTCCTGTCCGCTTTGCGGTCCGACGTTTTGTCGAAGGGATGGTAAATGCCGGAGCCCCTGCCTTCCTCCGCGAACTGCATCGTTTTTTTGTCAGACTTCCGTGTGATCCGGAAGGTGATCCGCGACGGGTCGTCCGCGCCTTTCTTCGTCAGTTCGATCCGGTAGGTAAAGACGCCCGGGATATTGCCGGCAGTCTCCGATTCCACCGCACCTTTCGTTTTCCAGGCAAGGACCGGCCGGTTGGTATTCGGATCGGTCTCCGACGCGTTCCGGTCCAGAACGGAATCCCATTCCACGACCACCTGGCCGCTTTGTGTCTGCGCGTTCAGCTTCGCAAGTCCGGCTTCAAGGAAGGTGACGGAAAACGAATGCTTATCCTCCGACACCGCAAGGGCATAATCCGTATCCTCCGCAAGGACCGTAAAGCCCGCGTATTCGGAAAGCTTCTCCGGATCGGCGATCTTCGGCCCGAGCTTTACGCTGATGAGACGTTCGAAGACAAGGCCTTCGTCCATCTCGTCGCGGACCACATATTTCTCATAGGCATGAGCCGCCGTGACGGCCGGCGCGGACGGCGCCGTGATCTGCCGTACGGCCTCGCCGATCTCGGCGTCGTCGGCAAAAATGAGCGAGTCGCCATCGTCTTCGCTCACGATATACTTGGGGATCGTGACCGTACTGTTTTTCGGATAGACCGTTACGTCGTAGAGCCACGAGGTGCCGCCGTCGGCTCCGGAGACGGAGACGTTCGTCATCGGCAGCATAATAAAGAACGGCGACGCGGGCGAATAGACCGCCTCATCGGTGCCGGCCCGGCTGTTCCGGTCAGGATCCTCCGCAGGCGGTTTCGGCATATAACCGGACCAGTCCGTTTCGGCGACAAGATACAGTCCCTGCGGAAGACCCGAAAGAGAGGTGCCGCCGTCGGCTCCGGTCGCCGGGAATGTACGGGCCGCGCTTCCGGAGGCGCCGCGCACAAAGCCGCGTACCGCCTCTGCCCCCGGCACGGCGCCGGATTCGCGGATCCTGGCCGCCAGCGCATCAAGAAGGCTCTCCGCCGTATAGACCGTCTTCCCGCCGACCGTTTTGCGCGCCGGGTTTCCGAGGAGCGCGATAAAGCTGCTGTCGGCATTTCCGAAATATGTGCCGGTCCCGTTTTCGTCTGCCGCCGCGGTGATGTCCGCGACCTTGACGGCCCGGAATACGATACCCTCCATGCCCGTATTGGAAACGGACGGATCCGGGAGAGCGTCCGCCGGACGCTCCCGCCCGTCGTTTTCCCTGATCTTATAAATGGTAATGGAACCCGTCCGGTCCGGATCGATCACGGACGGCGCGCCGGACGATGCCGACGCGGAAACGCATAAAAGAAGTGAAATGAGTAAGCCGGCGATGAGATTTCGTACGATCTTTCCCATTTTCCCCATGGATGACCTCCTTTCGGGCAATGCGGCCGCCGCCCCGCCGCATCGCGGGTCTTTGCGTAAACAGTCTGGAGTTCAATCGTACGATTACCGCGGACCGGCCCGGGTGATACGGACCGTTTCTGTCCTCATTGAGGCGTCACGGGGATCCTGCTGATCCCTTCCGGCGGCGGACATGCCGGATGACGGGCCTCCGCGGTGTGGAGAGTATAGCGCAGAAATCCCCGTACCATCAAGGTACGGGGATCGTGTGTGCACAAAAACGGTATTCCTTTGAACAAAAACGGTATTTTGCGGCTCCTCTGCCGCCGTCAGTCAAACGGCAGCTTTGCCGGATCAAGAACGCCGTCTTCCCAGAGGGTCTTCCGGAGTTCCTCCGTAGATACGGCCGGAAAGCTGTCCTGCGCGTTCCTTACCGCCAGGGCGGCGGCGGTGCCCGCGGCCTGACCCATCATCATGCACGGGCCGATGACGCGAAGCGCGCCCATAACATCCCGGTCCGCGCCAACGCACCGTCCCGCCGCGATCAGATTGTCGATCCCTTTCGGCAGGAGCGCCCGGTACGGCACCTGGATCACGATATGCCTGCGCACGGCATTCGGGTTTCTGGTGTCGCCCATCATCGGATCGTAGCCGGATATGACGGGGTCCGGAAGGTCAAAGTTGTACGTGGTCGCCGCAACGCAGTCGTCATATTGTTTTCCCGACAGCGCGTCGCCGATCGTAATGAAATACCGTCCGTCGATCCTCCGTGTCTCCCGCACGCCGAGATAATCATAGATCCTGCGGATCCGGGCGTTCTGAAATCCCGGAAAATGCGCTTTCATGATCCGGAAAAGCTCCAGGTTCTGCTTCCTGCCTTCGGCGATCGCGCGGCTCACGGATTCCTCGTCTGTGCCGTCGACCATGACAAGACGGCTGGTATTCACCATGAAAACGTCTTCTTTCATCATGCGGACGGTAACGAAGATCCTGGACGAGAGGGTCCAGATCCCTTCCTCCCGGAGGCGGTCGATGATCTCTACGAGCTTCGGAGACTGATGCGCGTTCTGATAAGAGACCAGCTCTTTCGCGTCAACATTTTCCACATGCATTTCGAGAGAGCAGGGCGTCATAAGACCGTCGGAGTCTCTTCCCTTGAAGACCGGGCATCCGGCCATTTTGCAAAGGTCGGCGTCCCCGGTACAGTCGGCGAATACGCGGGCCCGGATCCTCACAAAACCGTCTTTGCTGCAGACGATGACCGACGTGACCGCATTTCCCGACAGTTCCGCCTCCGCGAGGACCGTAAAGAAATAGACTCTGACGCCGTACTTTTCGCAGAATTCATCCAGCGCGATCTTCAGCGCCGTTTCATCGACGACGATACCGGACGCCATGCGCGGATACCATCCGAAGGGGTTGAATGTAAGATCGATACTGTTGGGCTCGATGGCTTCCCCGCGTCCGATCAGATGATCCGTAAGTTCGTCAAAAAGTCCGCCGACCACACGGACGTGTTCCTTCGTTTCCTCATTCAGTTTCCGGCCGCCGAGCAGATGATCGATCCCGGCGGATGCCGCCGTGCCGCCGAGCGTGCCGGTACACTCTATTATGGCGACGGACAGGCCTTTCTTCGCAGCGCTGACCGCGGCCGCAAAGCCCGACATACCGCCGCCGCAGACAACAAAGTCATAACTGTCTTCACGAACGATGTTCATACTGTTCCTTTTTGCATGCCCCTTACGGCGCGATCGCCGAAAGCAGCACGTCTGTCGCCGTACAAAGCTCCTCTTCCGGAATATTGAGCGCCGGCAGGAGCCGCACCCGGTCGTGCGCCGTGAGGACCAGCACGCCCTTCTCCATGCACGCCGAAACGACTTCCTTCGCCGGCTTCACGGTTTTGATTCCTATCATAAGTCCCATCCCGGTCACCTCGAGCACGCCGGGCGCGCCGGAAAGCTTCGAGAAAATGAGTTCGCTTTTTTTGCGGACTTCCGCAAGGAGCGCTTCATCGATCCGGGAAAGGATAGAGACCGCGCCCGCGCAGGACACCGGATTGCCGCCGAAGGTCGAACCGTGATCGCCGAAGCCGAGCACCTTCTCCACCTTTTCGCCGAGCATGCACGCGCCGATCGGAAGACCGCCGCCCAGGCCCTTCGCCGTCGTCACGACGTCGGGCGTGATGCCGTAATTCATATAGGCATAAAGCGCGCCGCACCGGCCGTTCCCGGTCTGGACCTCGTCGACGATGAGGATGACGTCCTCTTTCTTCGCCCAGTCCGCAAGCGCGGTGACAAACTCTGCCGGCAGCGGCATAACGCCGCCCTCGCCCTGGACGCATTCGATCATGACGCCCGCGATCTTCGTCGTTTCCGCAAGCGCACAAAGTTCATTCATGTCCGGTCCGATATGCGCAAAGCCCGGGGTCAGCGGCTGAAACAGCTTATGGAACGCGTCCTGCCCGGTCGCGGCGAGCGTCGTCAGCGTCCGTCCGTGGAAGCTGTTTTTCATCGTCACGATGGTGTAGGTATCCGGCCCCTTTTTCTCCGCCGCGTATTTCCGCGCCACCTTGATCGCGCACTCATTGGCCTCCGCGCCGGAATTGCCGAAGAAGACCTTTTTCATGCCCGTCCGGGCGCACAGCATCTCCGCGAGTTTTGCGCAGGGCTCCGTATAATAAAGGTTCGACGTATGCGGAAGCGTATGGATCTGGGAAATGACCGCCTCCTGCCAGACGGGGTCGGCGATCCCGAAGCTGTTCACAGCAATGCCGGTGCCGAGGTCGATATACGTCTTTCCGTCCGTGTCCGTGACCTTCGAGCCGCTCCCGGAAACGAGTTCGACGGGAAACCGCGCATAGGTATTGGCGACGTACGTCCGGTCCAGTTCCATGATGTTATGCATTGCCCTCTCCTCCTTTTACCATCGTGCCGGCGCCTTCGTCCGTCAGCAGCTCCATCAGGATCGAGTGCGGCACGCGGCCGTCCATGATGATCACCTTGCGCACGCCCTTCGTGATCGCTTCGATACAGCATTCCACCTTCGGGATCATGCCGCCGGAAATGATGCCCTCCTCGCGAAGTGTTCTCGCCTCTTTGACCGTCATTTCCGGAATGAGGGAGGACGGATCGTTCTTATCGCGGAGAACGCCCGGGATATCCGAAAGCATGATCAGGCGTTCCGCCTTAAGCTCTCCGGCGATGCTTGCCGCCGCCGTATCCCCGTTGATGTTGTAGGCGTTGCCCGCCCGGTCGCACCCCAGGGTCGAGACGACCGGGATGTAGCCTTTTTCCAGGAGGTCAGTGACCGGCGCGATGTTGACGCGCACCACGTCGCCGACGTAGCCGAGCTTCTCGTCCCGGATCTTCGCCTCGATGAGCCGCCCGTCCATACCGGAAATGCCCATCGCGAGGCCGCCCTTCATCTGCAGCAGGTTGACCAGCGTCTTGTTGATCTTCCCGGCAAGGACCATCTGCACGATATCCACGGTCTCGCGGTCCGTTACCCTAAGGCCCTCCACAAAGACCGCCTCCTTGCCGAGTCTTTTCATCGTCTCGCTGATCTCCGGCCCGCCGCCGTGCACGAGTACGACCTTCACGCCGACGTGCCTGAGGAGGACGATATCCTCCATGACCTGCATCTTCAGCGTCTCATCGATCATCGCGTTGCCGCCGTATTTGATGACGACGATCTTGCCGTAGTATTTCTGGATATACGGGAGCGCCTGCGTGAGGATCTCCGCCCGCTGCGCGTTTGAAATCATTCCTTCCATAGAATAGTCCGTCCTTTTATCTTCTGTATCCGCCGCTTTTTACTGTCCGCTCTTCCGGGCCGCCCGGTGCCGTCCGCAGATCCGGATCCCTCATTTATCTCCCGCGCGTCATGTGCGGTAATCCCCGTTGATCTTTACGTAGTCGTACGTCAGGTCGCAGCCCCAGGCCGTAGCGGAAAATGCGCCGTTCCCCGCGGAAATGAGGATGTCGATCTCGTCTTCCGAAAGGATCTCCTTTGCCTTCTCCTCGGAGAACGGGATCCCGGCACCTTTTTCACAGACCGCGATCTCCCCCTTTGCCGAGCGGAAGGATACGTCCACCTGCCCCGGATCGACCGCCGCGCCGCTGTAGCCCACCGCGCAGAGGATCCGGCCCCAGTTCGCGTCCGCGCCGAACATCGCCGCCTTAAGGAGGCTCGAGGAGATCACGCTCTTTGCCGCGATCCTGGCGTCCGTGAGGGTATCCGCGCCGGTCACCGTGCAGACGAGGAGCTTCGTCGCGCCTTCGCCGTCTTTTGCGAGCATCCGGCAGAGCGACGACGTGACGGCGTGCAGCGCTTCGGCAAAAGCGAGGTAATCCTCATTTTCTTCCGTGATCTCCGGATTGCCGGCCAGGCCGTTCGCAAGCACCGTCACCATATCGTTCGTCGAGGTGTCCCCGTCGATGCTGAGCATGTTGAAGCTCGCAACGATCTCTTCCGACAGCGCCTTCTGAAGAAGCGCGGGCGCGATCGCGATATCCGACGTAAGGAATACCAGCATCGTCGCCATGTTCGGATGGATCATCCCGCTGCCCTTGGCGATCCCGCCGAGACGGCAGGTCCTGCCGCCGGCCGTAAACTCGACCGCCAGCTCCTTTTTCACCGTATCGGTCGTCATGATGCCCTGCGCCGCCGCGTCGCTCCCCTCTTCGGAAAGCCCCGCGATAAGGGCCGGCATCGCTTTTGCGATCGGATCGATGGAAAGTACCTGCCCGATGACGCCGGTCGACGCGACGACGACGTCGTTTTCGGAGATGCCAATGCCGTCCGCGACAAGGCGGCACATCGCCTCCGCGATCTCGATACCGTTCGCGTTGCAGGTATTGGCATTGCCGCTGTTCGCGATCACGGCCTGCGCCTTCCCGTCGGAGATATGCTGCTTCGTCACGGTGAGCGGCGCGCCCTTGACCTTGTTCTGTGTGTAGACGGCAGCCGCGGCCGCGGGCACGGAACTGACGATCAGGGACAGATCGTTTTTCGTACGTCCCTTGCGGATCCCGCAGAGGATCCCGTTTGCGGTAAAGCCTTTCGCGGCGCAGACGCCGCCGGATATCGACCGGATCATATTTTTCCTCCATTCAGCGCCCGCGCCGGCATCGGTATGCCGGATCTTCGGCGGCCGCATTTTTCTTTGCCATACTTTACAGGATTATAAGCCTTCCTGTCTCTTCGTCAATAGGTTTCAGGGTCAGGAGCCTTCCTGTCTCGTCATCAACAGGTTACAGGATCACAAGTCCTTCTGTCTCCCCGAAACCGAGCACGAGGTTCATGTTCTGGACCGCCGCGCCGGAAGCGCCCTTCCCGAGGTTGTCGAAACGAGCCGTCAGGATGAGGCGTTCCTCATTTCCATAGACCGTGATCTCCATGTCGTCGCGGCCCGCGAAAGCCCCGGCCGAAAGGAAGCCTCCTTCGTCCGCGCCTTCCGCAAAACGGATCACCGGACCCGGATAGGCTTCGCGGTATGCGTTCC
>JAFOIS010000078.1 GCA_017420605.1 Lachnospiraceae bacterium
CAGTCTGGGTTCGATAAAGATTGAGCAGATTGATTAGCATGCGGATGAGTGCAGAACAATTCATCCGCGGTTCTGCAAAGGTTACATTAAATGCTTCGGAAGTTACTTGTTTTTACGCTCACAGCGGCAATACTGACAAACGGACACGCGCTCGGCCAGATTAGGCAGGAGGGCGCAGACGGCGCTGCCTCTTCCACGCAGGAGCAGGCCGCATACATCGGCACGCAGACCATCCTGGAGAGCTTTATCGATTTCGATACCGGAACGTATCTTACGGCGAAGGAGTATCCGAAGGAGCTCGTCGAGCTTTATAACTATTACCCGGAGACGAAGGAGTTCGTGCTGCAGTATTTTGAAAAGAAGGATCAGCCGGTGACGTACGACCTTTCCGCCGATCTTGTGCCGGGAGAGATCCCGCATCTTCTGCAGTGGGATATGCGCTGGGGGTATCAGACGTATTATGATGAGATCATGGCGGTCTCGGGCTGCGGACCGATGGCGCTCGCCATGGTCGGACTCGGCCTGACCGGCGATACGGAAACATTCGATCCCCTGCGTGTCGCCGCGTTTTCCGCGGAGAACGGCTTCTATGTGGCCGGTTCCGGGACGTCCTGGCTCCTGATGGGGGACGGCGCACGGATGCTCGGTCTTGCCGTGCACGACGTAGAGCTTTCGGTCGAGGGGATCGCAGCGTCGATCCGCGCCGGGCGGCCGGTGATCTGCTCGATGGGGCCGGGCGATTTTACCGAGACGGGCCACTTTATCGTGCTTTATGACGTCGATGACAGCGGGTCTGTCGCGGTTCGGGATCCGGTGAGCATAGCGCGGACGGGAATGCGGTGGGATCTTGCGTCCCTCGTTCCCCAGATCAAAATACTGTGGGGATACTCCGCAGAATAAGGAAAATGGCCGGCGGCGCCGGTCATTTTTTACGGAGCATTCTGCGTACGCGGGAGAGGTGCCGCTCGAATTCGCCGCTCTCGATGAATTCCGCGAGGACGTACTGGTCGAAGACAGGCACGGTGCAGGAATAGAAGCGGATCTTCTCGATGTATTCCCGGTACCGCCCGGAAGGAAGAAGCAGATAGCCGCAGCGCATGGACGGCGCGATCGTGTGCGTGAAGGTCTTAAGATACAGCACGTGCCGTTCCGGACTGAGAGAAAACAGGGTGTCGACCGGCTTGCCGGAGACCGAGAACTCGGAATCGACGTCGTCCTCCACAAGGACGGCGTCTCTTTTTTTTGGCCCATTCGATATATTCGCGGCGTTTTGAGGCGCCGGCCGTTATGCCGCTCGGATAGGAGCGGAAGGGGGTAAGGTGCAGGGCGCCGGCCTCCGTCGCCTTCAGTGCTTCGGAACGGATGCCGTGTTTTCCCATCGGAAGGAGGACACATTTCGCGCCGTTTGCCTCGTAGACGAGGCGGATCTTCTCATAAGAGGGATCTTCAAGACCGAAAACGGTATCGCGGCCGAGCATCTGTACGATCAGGCCGTAGAGGTATTCGGCACCGGAACCGATCAGGATCTGTTCGGGAAGGACGTGGATGCCGCGGTTTCTCGCAAGGTAGCGCGAGATGGCGCCGCGGAGCTCCGGCACGCCCTGGTTCGGTCCTCTTTTCAGAATGTCTTCGCCGCGGTCGGAAAGGACCCGGCGGATGGTCCGCGCATAAAGTGAGAAGGGAAAGAAGTCAGTCGGTGACAGGGTGACCGCACTGTCGGTCGAGACCGGCGTATCGTCAGACGAAGGGATGTCTGCCGCATGGATCGTTCCGGACGCGCCGGGATCTTTTCGCTCGGGGTCTTTTTCCGGCGCTGCACCCTGACCCGCGCCTTCATAGATCACGAACGACCCGCTTCGCTCCCTGCCTTCGATATAGCCTTCTTCGGCAAGGAGAAGCAGCGCGTGGGAAGCGGTGATCACGCTGACGCCTGCGTCTGCCGCAAGCGTCCGTTTGGACGGAAGGCGCGACCCGTACGGATAATCCCCGGTAAGGATCCCTTCCCGGATCTTTTCATAGAGCGAAAGATAGGCGCTCTTTTTCGGTCTTGCGTTATTCTCGTTCCCGGGCATGATCGAATGGCTGGTCCTTTCCGCAGGGCGGTTATCGTTCATATGCCTCCATCCTATCATAAAGAATGGCATTGTGCATTGACTTTTATCTATGGTAGAATCAATAAGGATGCGGGCGGCCGGCTTGGGCACGGCAGTCCGTTTTGGTGCGAAATGCATTTCCCTATGATCATAGCGTTGCACGTGAGATGGCAGGGCACGTGCGGAAAGGATGAACCATGGGTTCTCTCAACGATATCTATAATGACTTTTTCGGCAGCATTGAACGCAAGAACCAGCGGGATCTGGAAAAGCTGACGAAGGAACTGTACGGCAAGGACGGAAAAACGCCCAGCTGGGATGATATGCCGTCTTCGAGCGAGGCGCTCCGCAAGGCGGAGGAAGCGCTTGCGGAAGCAAAGAAGCTTCTCGGCGACGGTCTTCCGAAAATGCCGGGTGAGCCGGCTGCGCCGAACGGCCCGGGGCCTGCGGGTGCAGGCGCTGCAGATCCTGCCGTGAAGGGGGAGGACGGCAAGCCGCCGGTCGCCGTGGCGACAGGCGATCCGGTCGACAAGAAGCAGGAAGTGAAGAAGGAAGAAGAGGATCCGGAGAAGGAGCTTGAGGAACTCATCGGCCTTGCCGATATCAAGCACGACGTCCGCGAACTTGCCGATTTCGCGAAGGTGCAGAAGCTGCGCAAAGAGCAGGGGATGAAGTCGGTCCCGGTCTCGCTCCATCTTGTTTTCACCGGCAATCCCGGTACCGGCAAGACGACAGTCGCGCGTATTCTCGGAAAGCTCTATAAAAAGATCGGGATCCTGTCCAAGGGGCAGCTGATCGAAGTGGACCGGTCCGGCCTGGTCGCAGGGTATCTCGGCCAGACGGCGATCAAGGTGCAGGAGCGCATCGCGGAAGCGAGAGGCGGCATTCTGTTTATCGACGAGGCATATTCGCTGTCGCAGGAAAACGACTCCTTCGGCAACGAGGCGATCGACACGCTGCTCAAGGCGATGGAAGACTACCGCGACGACCTCATCGTGATCGTAGCCGGCTATACCGAGCCGATGGAAGACTTTATCAACAGCAACCCCGGCCTCAAGTCCCGGTTCAACAAGTATATCGAGTTCCCGGATTACTCCGTCGACGAGCTGGAAGCCATTTTCTATCTGAACTGC
>JAFOIS010000079.1 GCA_017420605.1 Lachnospiraceae bacterium
CGTACAGGATATTGATGCCTTCTCCCGGCACAAACGTCAAGGAAGGATAATTCCGAAAGTCCCGAAGGTCCAGGGATTCTATTTTCATGCTTTCTTATCCAGAACGAGGATCTCTTCGCCTTCAAAAAGGACTTTATCCCCGTCGTAGAGCTTCCGCCCGCGGCGCAGCTCCTCTTCGCCGTTCACAAGGGCTTCCCCGTTCTGTATCCTAATCTTCGCCTCCACGCCGTCGGAAACAAGCCCCACGGCCTTAAGGAGCTGACCCAGTGTGATATATTCCGAACGCAGTATCAGTTTTTTCATTTTCCTTACCTGATGAAGTTCACCGGCAGAATAATATAGATATAATCTTCCGTATCGTTGCGGATGAAGCACGGCGCCTTCGGATTGACCAGATAGAGCGTCACCGTCTCTTCTTCGATCGCGCGCAGCGCGTCCATCATAAACCGCGGATTGAAGCCGATCATGATATCCTTGCCTTCCTTATCCACGTCGATCTCTTCCTGCATGGAACCGATCTGGGAATCGATGGAAAGCTGCATATATCCGTCCGTCACGTTGAAAATGATCGGTTTCTTGTCGTTTTCCCGTACGAAAAGCGTCGAACGGTCGATCGCCGCAAGCAGCTCGCGTCTGCCCACGCGGATCTTCGTTTCATAATCGCTGGAAAGCATGTTCTCGATGCGGAAGAACTCTCCGTCGATCAGGCGCGATACGATCGTCGTGTCCTTCATTTCAAAGACGATATGATTCGCCGCGAAATAAATGTTAACGTTCTCCTCCGCGTCGTCCCCGAGGATCTTACTGATCTCGGAAAGCGTCTTTCCGGGAACGATGACTTTCTTTTCACTGTATACTTCTTTCAGCGCCGTATTCCGGATGGAAATGCGGTGACCGTCCAGCGACACTACCTGAAACTCGTCTCCCCTTACCCGGAACAGTTCGCCGGAAAGGACGCGGTTGTTCTCATTGACCGCGATCGAGAAGATCGTCTTCTGGATCACGTCCTTGAGCGTGTACTGGGAAATGCTGATGAAATCCTCTTTTTCGACCACGGGAAGATACGTGAAGTCTTCGCCGCCGAGTCCCGCCAGCTGGAAGTTCGCCCTTTCGCAGACGACCTTCACCATCTTGGATTCATCGACGGAAATGATCACTTCATTGTCCGGAAGTTTCCGGATCATGTCCGAAAGCATCCTGGCCTGGATCGCGACCCTTCCCTTTTCCACGATCGACCCCGGAACGACGGTCTCGATGCCGAGTTCCGTATCATTGGAAATGAAGTGGATGCCGTCGCTTTCCGCAACGATCATAATGCACTCCAGAATCGGCATCGTCGTGTGGACGGGAACCGCGCGCATGGAAATGGCGATGGCTTTCTGCAGGTCACTTCTGGAACAGACAATTTTCATAACGACTCCTTTCCCGGGAGGGGCGGCGTGCCGGCTATAAAAGAATAGCAGTCCGTCTTCGTCTTCTTCTCCGGTGTGGATTTGTTGATAAGTGCATCTATGATTGAAAATACGTGCCTTTCCGCTTCCACAGCCCCTGTGACGGAGAGGGGAATGAAGACCGTATCACGGTGGTGCCCTGTGGATATCAGACGCCCGAATTCAGTTTTTTCCGGATCACGTCGACGTCCCGTTTCGTTTCGTCCGAGGTCTGGATCTTCTTTTCGATGCTCCGGCAGGCGCTGATCACGGTCGTGTGGTCGGTGCGCGCAAGGATCTGCGCGATCGCCTGCTGCGAGTCCGTCGTAAGTTCCCGGCACAGATACATCGCCACCTTGCGGGGATAGGCGATCTCCGAATTGCGCTTCCTTGAAGTAAGATCCTCTCTCGTCAGGTGGAAATGCTCGGAGACCGCGTCGACGATCATGTCGGCCGTGATGCGGCGTTCCTTTTCCGGAGAGATGAAATCCTTGAGGATATCCTCCGCGATGGAAAGATCCACTTCCCTCTTTTCCAGAAGGCTCTTCGCCTTGATGCGGTTGAAGCAGCCTTCGAGGATACGGATGTTCGAGGTGATATTGGAAGCGATATAATCCATGATCTCCTCGCCGAGGCGGAAGCCTTCCGTCTCCTGCATTTTCCTGAGGATCGCCATGCGGGTCTCGTAATCCGGACGGGAAATATCGGCCGTAAGGCCCATTTCCAGACGGGAACGGATCCGCTCTTCGAGGATATCCAGTTCGCGGGGCGGCTTGTCCGAAGATACGATGACCTGCTTTTTCGCGCCGTAGAGCGCGTTAAATGTATGGAAGAATTCCTCCTGCGTCGATTCCTTGCCGATGATGAACTGGATATCGTCGATGAGAAGGACGTCGATATTGCGGTACCGGTCGCGGAATTCCGAAAGCGCCTGGTTGTTGCGGTTGCGGATCGCGTCGATCAGTTCGTTCGTGAAAGTTTCGCTCGTGACGTAAAGGACGCGCTTCGAAGGATCGTTTTCCAGAATAAAATGAGCGATCGAATGCATCAGGTGCGTCTTGCCGAGGCCGACGCCGGAATACAGATACAGCGGGTTGAAGACTTCGCCCGGCTGCTCCGCGACGGCGAGGGCGGCGGAATACGCAAATTTGCTGTTATTGCCGACGACAAACGTATCGAACGTATACTTCGGGTTCAGGTGCGCCCGCTCGAAGGCATTCTCCTCGCGGGATTCCTTCGCGTCGTCCTTTACGGAAGGGTCCGGCGCGACGAAACGGATGCGCAGCGAAAGGCCCGTTACTTCCTCGATCGCAACGCGGATCAGCATGAGATATTTTTTATTGAGGACGCTGATCGCCATCATGCCTTCCGGCACGACGATAAAGAGCTCACCCTGCTCGATCTTCTGCGGAATCAGCGGTTTTATCCAGGAATTGAAGGAAACACTGGTCAGAACAGGCTCTTTTTTGAGCGTATCCAGTATTTCCGGCCAGGACGACCGGAGAAGGTCAAAATCATCCATAACAGCAAATGTCTCCATGTTACATATTTTATCGTTTATCCTCTCCTATCATAGTATAAAATGAGATTTTTTACAATTGAAAAGTACAGAAGGAGACATAATATATTTACATAAAACGGAAATTATTGTCTCCTTTGTGGGTAAAAACGAAAACGGAAAAAAGAGCGGATTTTGCGCGATCTTAAGGGGGCCGCAAACAGATATGAACGGAAGAAATCACCGTAAAATAAGGGTTATCCACAGGTTATACACAATTTGTGGATAAAAATTATGTTGCTTTTTTATGTAACCGGGGGCGAAAAAAGACTTCCTAATAATAGAAAACAGCCCCCGCAGTTTTCATAAAATTGCTTGACGTAAAGTAGACCCGCATATATAATAGTAAAGCACTTTTGCGGAAGAAGTATGACATATCAGCCGCTTGAAAGAACACGGCTTTATGGGCAACCGTTTATAAAAGATCCGTAAGAATCAGATTTGGGAGGAAAAGACCGATATGAAAATGACATTCCAGCCGAAGAAGGCTTCCGACGCGCGCGTACACGGTTTCCGCGCCAGAATGAGCACGAAGAACGGCAGAAAAGTCCTTTCGGCAAGACGCGCCAAGGGAAGAAATAAGATCGCCTGATCCATTTTTAAATGAAGACGGAGTCGGGACTTAAAAAGAGGGAGGACTTCTCCCGCGTCTACAGGAAGGGAAAGCAGAGAGCGGGAAAGCTGCTCGTGCTGTACAGCCTTCCGAATGGCACCGGCATAAGCCGCCTGGGCATCTCCGTAAGCAAAAAGGTAGGCAACAGCGTCGTAAGACACAGGATCAAGAGACTGATCCGGGAAAGCTGGCGGCTTGGCCTTACGGAATTCAAACAAGGCTATGATCTGGTCGTCATTGCAAGAAATGCGGCAAAGGGCACGACTTATGAGGAAATAAGGAGTGCCCTTTTATGTCTTGCAAAAGAGGCGGGGCTCCTTGCGGAAAAAGAAACACCGCCGGCAAAGGAGAACCATGATCAAAAAGGGAATGATCCGGCTCATCCGGATCTATCAGAAATACATTTCTCCGTATAAGCGTACGAAATGCCCTTACACCCCGACCTGTTCCGCGTACGCGGTCGAAGCGATCGAAAAGCACGGCGCCCTTAAGGGAGGCCTGCTCACACTGTGGCGTCTTCTGCGCTGCAATCCGTTTTCACACGGCGGTTATGACCCGGTTCCGTAAACCGGGCACGGAGGACAACTCGTGATCGTATTAACCAAAAGTACCATGTTCCTCATCAAATGGATCGCCGAGGTCCTCGGCATCCTGATGAACGGGATCTACCATCTTCTGAGCGCCGTCGGCTTCGCGAACGTCGGCGTGGCGATCATTCTTTTCACCATCATCATGTACCTTCTCATGACGCCGCTGCAGATCAAGCAGCAGCGCTTTACGAAGGTCAACGCGATCATGCAGCCTGAGATCAAGAAGATCCAGGACAAGTATCAGGGCAAAAAGGACCAGGCGTCCCTCCAGCGCCAGCAGGAGGAAATGCAGGGCGTTTACGAGAAATACGGCACGTCCCCGACCGGCTCCTGCGGCCAGATGCTGATCCAGCTGCCGATCCTGTTCGCACTGTACCAGGTCATCTACAAGATCCCGGGCTACATTACCCAGATCCGCGACGTCCTCGGCAAGGTCGTGGATACGACCGGTTTCACGGAGTTCTTCAAAACGTTCGTGACCAGTCAGGAAAACGCGATGCTGACCCGGAACTTCGCCGAAGGCGCAAGGGCCAACGTCATCGATTCTCTGTACGGCCTTTCGACCTCGCAGTGGTCGTCCCTTCTTTCGGACGGCGGTGCGTCTGCATTCTCTACGGTCCTGAATGAAGCGCACGCGTATATCAGCAAAGTCACGACCTTCCTCGGCCTGCCGATCTCGGATTCCCCGAGCACGCTTTTCATGCAGGGCTGGAAGGCCAGAACGTTCGGCCTCGTCGCCGGCGCGATCCTGATCCCGGTGCTCGCGTACCTTACCCAGGTATGGAATACGAAGCTGATGCCGGATCAGAGCGCCAATAAAAAGGAAGGCGAGCCGACCAGCAATATGGAAGCCAGCATGAAGTCCATGAACGTCATGATGCCGATCATGTCCGCGGTCTTCTGCTTCACGCTTCCGGTCGGTATCGGTATCTACTGGGTAGCGGGCGCGGTCGTCCGCGGCGTGCAGATGCTGATCATCAACAAACAGCTCGACAAGGAAGACATCAACGTCTATATCGAAAAAGCGCGTGACAAAGCAGCGAAGAAACGTGCCAAGAGAGGCCTTCCGCCGCAGAAGATCACGAATGAGGCTTCCAAGAGCTATCGCAATCTTTCCTATGATAAAGCGTCTTCGAAGACGTCAGGGGAAAAACAGGATCTTTGGGATCACAACGCATCCGGAAGCACGACGGATACGAAGCAGTATAAAAAAGGCAGTATCGCCGCGCGTGCGAACATGGTTCGGGATTTTGACGAAAGAAATCGGAAATAATTCGCGGCGAAGATACGGAGGAGGCAATGGATTTTCAGAAATTCGCTGCCAGAACGGTCGATGAAGCCATAACGAAAGCCTGCGTCGAGCTTGCGATTCCGAGCGATAAGCTGGAATACGAGGTAGAGACGGAAGGCAGGGAAGGATTCTTCGGTATCGGCAGCAGAAACGCGGTCATCCGTGCGCGGGTGAAGGAAGCGGAGAAAGAGGCGCCGGAAGAGGCGGCGCCGGTAACGGCAGAGGCGGAGCCGGAAAAAGCACAGCCGCCGAAACAGGAAAAAGCGCCCAAGAACGAAGAGAAGAAGCCGAGAGTCAAGACGGCGGAAGAGATCGAAGCAATGGCGCAGGCCGCGGCAAAGCGGGCGGCCGAAGCGGGCGAGGTTCCGGAGGAAAAGGAACCGGCGCCCAGAAGAGAAAAGAAGAACGACAGAAGAAGTGACCGGCGGCGCGGACAGAAGACGCGCGAAAAGAGGCCGGTACCGGAAGTGCGGGAGAAGGAAGCGGAAGAAGCGGCCCTTTCGGCTGCGCCGAAAAAGCCGGAAAAGGAAGTCCCGGTCCGCACAGAGGAAGAGATCGCGGCAATGACGCGCGACGCCGACAAATTCCTTACGGACGTCTTCGGCGCGATGGGAATGACCGTCGAAAAGGATATCCGTTACGACAAGGAGACCGGGGTCCTGAGCTGTGAATTCTCCGGAGACGAGATGGGGCTCCTCATCGGGAAGCGCGGGCAGACGCTCGATTCCCTGCAGTATCTGACGAGCCTGGTCGTCAACAAAAACCAGAAAGAATACGTCCGCGTCAAACTCGATACCGAGGAATACCGGCGCCGCCGCAGGGAAACGCTGGAAGTCCTGTCGCGGAATATCGCGTTCAAGGTCAAGCGTACCCATAAGGCCGTCGTCCTTGAACCCATGAACCCCTACGAAAGAAGGATCATCCACTCGACGCTGCAGTCCAGCCGTTACGTGGAGACCTACTCCGAGGGAGAAGAACCGTTCCGGCGCGTCATCGTCGCACCGAAGAGGAACGCAAGGTAACGGAAAGCCATTGCCATCGCGGCAATGGCTTTTTTGAAACAGAAGGTAAAAAGGCCGGAAAAACATGGAAATGCAGGATACTATCGCAGCGATCGCGAGCGGTCATACCCCGTCCGGCATCGGTATCATCCGGATCTCCGGTCCGGAGGCTATCGGCACGGCCGGACGCCTCTTCCGCCCCAAATATGGCAGCAGATCCCTTGCGGAGACGGAAAGCGCCCGGATGCGTTACGGCGACGTCGTTTTTGAGGGAGAGGTGCTGGACGAAGCGCTCTTCACCGTTTTCCGCGCCCCGCATTCCTATACCGGGGAAGACGTCGCGGAGATCAACTGCCACGGCGGGATCGGCGTCATGCAGAAGATCCTTCGGGCGGTCCTTTGCAGCGGCGCCCGGGCGGCGGAGCCCGGAGAATTCACGAAACGCGCCTTTCTTTCGGGCCGGATGGATCTTTCCCAGGCGGAAGCCGTGATGGACCTCATCGAAGCGGGAAGCCGCATGGCGGAACGGAATGCCGTCCGGCAGCTCGGTGGCGGCGTCAGGGACCGGGTGAAGGCCATGAAAGCGCGTCTTCTTGCGGAGATCGCCTTTGTGGAGGCGGCGCTCGACGACCCGGAACATTATGATATGACCGGATATGAAGAAGTACTGCCCGCCCGCCTTGCGGACGTGCACACCATGATCCGTGAATTTCTTTCTACCGTTTCCGAAGGCAGGATCCTTCGGGACGGGATCACGGCGGCGCTCATCGGAAGACCGAACGCCGGAAAATCGACCCTGCTCAACGCGCTTACCGGAAGGGACGCCGCGATCGTCACCGATATTCCGGGGACAACGCGGGACGTGCTTTCCGAAGAACTCTCCGTCGGGGGGATCCCGGTCCGGCTCCTCGATACCGCGGGGATCCGCAGCGGCGGCGATACGGTCGAGGCCATCGGCGTTGCGCGGGCCAAGGAAGCGGCCAGGGAAGCGGACCTTCTGCTCTTTCTTCTCGACACCTCCGTCCTCCCGGATGAGAACGACCGGGAGTGCGCTTCGTTTGCGGATCCGGCAAAGACGGTGGTCCTGCTTACAAAAGGAGACCTTCCCGCGGTATTCGGTCCCGAAGACGTAAAGAAGTCGTTCCCGCATCTTAGGGACTGCCCTTCTCTTTCCGTCTCCGCGGCGGAAGGCAGAGGGCTTGCTGCGCTTTCGGACCTCATCACGGAACGGTTCCTTGCGGGGCGCACCGGTTTTGACGAAGAGGTCGTCATCACGAACGAGCGGCAGGCGGAGCTTCTCCGGAAAGCGGAGGACGCGCTCCTTGCGGCGGAGACTGCCGCAAAAGGCGGCTTCCCCGCGGACGTTTACGTGCTGGATCTGACCGACGCGGCGCACGCGCTGGGACAGATCACCGGGGAAGACGCCGGGGAAGAGATCATCGAGGAGATCTTCTCGAAATTCTGTATGGGAAAATAAAGCGGTCTTACACCGAATAAGACGGTCTTACACCGAAACCGCAAAGGTTTACATAATATATTAAAAGCGGACAGAATAAGCATAAAAGAATATGCAGACATTTGATGAAGTTTACATAAAACAGATACGGGAGACGTCCCGCAGGACGGAGGAGACCGGCGCGGTCGTCATCGGCGCCGGCCATGCCGGCTGCGAGGCGGCGCTGGCGCTGGCACGCCGCGGGATCGAGACCGTTCTCTTTACCGTGAGCGTTGACTCGATCGCCCTTATGCCCTGCAACCCGAACATCGGCGGCACGTCCAAGGGACATCTCGTCCGCGAGGTAGACGCGCTCGGCGGGGAAATGGCGAAGGTGATCGACAGGACCTTTGTGCAGTCCCGTATGCTGAACCGGTCCAAAGGGCCGGCCGTCCATTCGCTTCGCGCGCAGGCGGATAAAAAAGCCTATAGCGCGGAAATGCGCCGCGTGCTGGAAAATACGCCGCATCTTGCGATCTGCCAGGCGGAAGTCTCCGAAGTACTGATCCGGGACGGGCTCGTGTACGGCGTCCGGACGGTGGCCGGCGCGGCATATCTTGCGAAGGCGGTCGTGATCTGCAGCGGCGTGTACCTTAACGCGCGGTGTATCTACGGCGAAGTAAGCATCCCGTCCGGCCCGAACGGGCTTCTCGCGGCGACGCGCCTTTCGGATTCGCTCCGGAACGCCGGGATCCCGCTCCGGCGGTTCAAGACCGGCACGCCGGCGCGGATCGACGGACGCACCATCGACTATTCGAAAATGCAGATACAGCCGGGCGACGTGCCCGTCGAGCCGTTTTCCTTCACGACAGATCCGAAGGACGTCCAGATCGAGCAGCTCCCGTGCTATCTTACTTATACGAACGAAG
>JAFOIS010000080.1 GCA_017420605.1 Lachnospiraceae bacterium
CATTGACAAGTTCTCTGTTCTCACGGTGCGTACGCACCGCGATCCGAAAGTCCCCCGCCGCGAGACCGGCGTAGTTTCGGCAGTCGCGGATGAGGACCCCTTTTTCAAGGAGGGCCTTTCCGAGATCGGCGGGACCGGAAAAGAAAACGAAGTTCGCGTCGCCCGGCAGCACCGTAAGACCGGCCTTCGTGAGCGAGCGGATGAGGTAAGGTTTCTCTTTCGCAAAAAGCGCCCTGGCTTTTTGGGCCCAGCCGTCACAGGACAGCGCCGCGATCCCCGCCGCCTGCGCAGGTGCGGAGACGTTCCATGCCTGGGATTGCGCGCTCATGCGCCGCAGCATTTCCCGGTCCTTCGATATGCCGTATCCAAGACGAACGCCGGCCATCCCGTACGTCTTGGTAAATGCGCGAAGGAGGAAGACCCTGTCTCCTTCCGCAAGTTCCGGAAGGAGCGTATCCGCCTTGTCTTCGTCCGTAAGATCCGTAAAGCACTCGTCAAGGAAAAGCCACGTTCCGGTCCTGCGGCAGCGGGCAAGGATCCTTCGAAGAAGCGCCCGGTCTATGGCAAGGCCGGTCGGATTATTGGGATTGACGAGCACTAAAAGATCCGTCTTATCCGTGATCGCGGAAAGGATCCGCTCCGTTACGCGGAAGCCCTCCTCCCTAAGAAGCGGGAAATGTACGATCTCCGCGCCGGAGGCTGTCAGCGCTTCTTCATAGTCTGAAAACGCCGGCACGGGAAGGAGCGCCTTCGCGGGCCCGAGCGCAGACGCGAACTGATAAATGAGCTCCGCCGCGCCGTTGCCGCAGATAATATCCTTCCGGTCTGTGCCGAGTTTCTCCGCGATCGCGCACCGGAGCGATCCGCAGTACGGATCCGGATAGACCGCGATATCCGCGGCCGAGGAAGCGACCGCCTCCTTCACCGCCCGGGGCGTCCCGTACGGATTCACGTTCGCGGAAAAGTCCAGCCGTATGCGGTTTTCGTAGATATCCCCGCCATGGGTGTATCCGCCTTCAAAAACCATCTGTCATACCCTGCCGCAGTGCCGCTCTTCCGGCACCGCATATCTTTCTCAATGCAGAAGGAGCAGCGCAAGCGCGCCGGCCGTCTCGCAGATCATAAGCAGAAGGATACTCGCCCCGTACATCAGGATGCAGCTTCTCCTTACGTCAGCGCGTTCGATCCGGCGGTCCGGATCGCCGACCGGCGGCTTCTTTACCAGTTTCCCGAAATAATACGCGTCTCCCAGAAGTTCTATATGCAGCGCTCCGGCGCAGGCCGATTCGGTCTGGCCCGCATTGGGCGACGTGCTCTTCTTCCGGTCCCTTATGAAGATCCTTGCGGCGTTCTTTGCGTCCATTCCCGCAAGGCCTGCCGCCGCGATCATCGCCGCCGCGGCGATCCTTGCCGGAATGAAATTCGCGGCGTCGTCGAGACGCGCCGCCGCGCGCCCGAACCACAGATACTTTTCGTTTTTATAGCCGACCATGGAATCCATGGTATTGACCGCTTTGTAGAAGAAACCGCCGCAGGGCCCGGCGAGCATCATAAAGAGCAGCGGGGAAATGACGCCGTCTGTGGTGTTTTCAGCCACGGTCTCGACGGCCGCTTTCAGCACCTGCTCTTCCGAAAGTTCCTGCGTATCCCGGCCGACGAGCATCGACACCTGTTTTCTGCCCGCCAAAAGTCCGCCCTGCTTCAGCGCCGCAACGACCTTGAGCGCCTCGTCCCGAAGACATCTTGCGGCGAAGATCTGCCAGCACATGACGACGGACACGGCAAACGAAAGCCAGATACTGACTTTCCGGCACAGGAAGAGGATCCCGAAGGGGACCGCCGCGGAGATGACGGGCACGAAGACCGCCATGACGGCTCCGGCAAAAAACTCGCCGCGGTGTGTTTTCGGAAACAGCTTCCGGAGCGTTTTTTCCGAATGGAAAATAAGCTTCCCGATGAAGACCACCGGATGCGGCAGGCTCACCGGGTCGCCGAGCACGCAGTCGACAAGGAAGCCGAGAAAGATCGCCAGAAGGCGGAGGGCGAACGGATCCTTCATCATATCGCTGCTCCTTCCACCCCTTCCGCGGCGCCGGCGCCCCGCAGGTCTTTCCAGCCGGCAAGGAGTCCTTCCTCCGCCGCAGTCTCCTTCAGCGCAAGGTTTCTTACGTTCGTTTTCCCGAACGATTCCGTCACGCAGACCGCTCTCCCGCATTTCCGCATGAGGCCGAGCGCTTTTTTGTATGCTTCCTCCCCGACGGGTTCGAATGCCGGTACCGATACGACCTCCGCGGCCAGCGCTTTTGCCGCCGGGTAATCGATATCGTTTTCCGAAAGCACGCCCGCGGCGAACGGGATGCCCTTCCGGACAAGAAGGCGGTAGACCGGAATGCCGCTTCCTCCGCCGCCGATCACAAACACTTTCGGATCTCCTTTGGGCGGCTCCATTTCCGTGCAGCCGTAAAGCGCGTTGTAACTCCCTTTCTCCATTCCGTAAAGGGTACGGATATAATCGTCCCGGAAGATCTCTTCGGGCGGACCGCACCGATCGATCCCGCCCTCTCCCACGCAGACCACCGTGTCGGAGATCTTCTGCGCAAGATCGAGCTCATGCAGGGACATCACGACCGCCAGATCTCTGTCCCGGACAAGCGTCTTCAGAATGTCCAGAAGTTCCATCTTGTGCCTGATATCGAGATAGGACGTCGGTTCGTCCAGGACAAGGACGTCCGGCTCCTGACAGATCGCCCTGGCCAGCAGGATCCGCTGCCGCTGTCCGTCGCTGACGCGGGTGAAATCCGTCTCCGCAAATTCTTCCGCATGCACGAGGCGTACCGCCTCATCCACGACCGCATGATCGTATTCCGAGAGGAGCCCCAGCTTTCCGGTGTAGGGATAACGGCCCGTGGCGACGACGTCGCGGCAGGTCATGTATTCGGTACGGACGCGCTCCGTCATGAGGATCGACATCTTTTTCGCCAGTTCCCGTTCCGGGACCGTGCCGATGTCCTGTCCGCCGAGCACCACTGTGCCCGCAATAAGCGCAAGCTGCCGGATGATGCTTTTCAGAATGGTGGACTTGCCCGAGCCGTTCGGACCGATCAGCGTCAGGATCTCGCCGCGCCGCACACCGATCCGGATGTCCGAAATGAGAGGCACCCCGTCGTAGCCGACCGTAAGGCCGTCGGTATATACGTAAAATGTCCGGCCGTCCTTCATTTTCTTACAGCTCCCCCTTCCTTCTGCGCAGCATCACGAGGAGTACGACCGGCGCGCCGAAGACGGCCGTCACCGAACTGATGCTCAGTTCCGACGGTGCGGCGACTGTCCTGGCGAGGAGATCGCAGAAAAGCGTAAAGACAGCGCCGCCTAAGAAACAGGCGGGAACCATTATGATCGGTTTTGCCGTTTTAAAGACCCGCCGGATAAGATGCGGTACCGCGACGCCTACAAAAGAGACCGGTCCGGCAAAGGCGGTCACGCAAGCCGAAAGCATACCGGACAGCACAACAAGCGCGGCACGGAAAAGCCGGATATTCACACCCATGTTCCGGGCATAGACTTCTCCAAGCTGATAGGCGCTCATGGGTTTGGAAAGCAGGAATGCGCACAGAAGCGCCGGGAAGACGACTGCCGCCATCACCGCGATATTCTCCCACGACATACCGCTCATGCTGCCAAGCGACCAGTGATGGAGATTCACGATATTGGAATCGTCCGCGAAGGTGACAAGAAAATCCGTGATCGCGGAACAGATGTATCCGATCATGACGCCGCCGACGATCAGCGCCGGCGTCCTCTGCGTCTTCGCGGAAATGGCCAGCACAAGGCCGATCGAAAGCATCGCGCCGAAGAAGGACGCGCAGATCAGCACGACCGATCCCGCCGCGATCCCGTGCCTGAGCAACAGGATCATCACGATCGCAAGGCACATTTTCGCGCCGGAGGAAATACCGAGCACAAAGGGTCCTGCGATCGGATTTGCGAAAAAGGTCTGCAGAAGGAAACCGGAGAGAGCGAGCGCGCCGCCGAGGATCACCGCCGCACAGATCCGCGGCAGGCGGATGCCGCGGACGATCACCGTATCTCCCTGATTCCGGAAGATCACGTCCATGATCTCCCGCGGGGATACGGCGACGCTCCCGGCGCCAACGTTGATCACGATAAGAAGGAGAAGCGCCGCCAAAAGGACCGCAAAGCCGGTCCACAACCGGGC
>JAFOIS010000081.1 GCA_017420605.1 Lachnospiraceae bacterium
GTGCAGGCGCCGGACCGGATGGCGTCTCCGAGATCGGTCATCGCAAAGCCCGGCATGACCGTATCGAGGTCGATCACGCAGATCGCCTGCCCCGTCTTCTCATCGATCAGCAGGTTGTTGATCTTCGTATCGTTGTGTGTGACACGGATCGGCAGTTCCCCGCGTTCATAACTGTCCATCGAATAGTACGCAAGTTCCTTCCGGCCGAGAATGAAACGGATCTCCTCCTTACACTGCGCTTTCCGTTCCGGGATGCAGTTTTCAAGTACTTTCAGGAAATTCTGATACCGTGCTCTCGTATTATGGAAGTCCGGGATCGTATAGTACAGCGTTTCCGCCGGATAGTCGGAAAGCTGGCTCTGGAAATGTCCGAACGCCTTTCCCGTCATGGCAAAATCTTCCGGCTTTTCCACGATCTCCCGGCTGAAAGTGCCGTCGATGAATTTCGTGATGCGCCAGTAGTCTTCCTTATCGTCGAGGGTATACGGTTTCCCGTCTTTCGCAAAAAGGCACGTCAGCGTTTCCCTCTCCGGATCTCCGCCGGCCGCGATGATCTTTTTCCGCAGATGCGCCGTAATGCCCAGAAAATTCTCCATCAGCTCGTCCGGATGATGGAAAACATACTTGTTGATCTTCTGAAGGACGTATTTCGCCTCTCCCGCCTCCGTATCGTACACAAGAAGCAGGGTATCGTTCACATGCCCGTTTCCGAACGGTTTTACTTCTTTGAGCTTTCCGGGTATCTCAAAACGATCGATGATTTCCTCATACATCACGGCGGTCTTCTCCTTTCGGTCTCCGTCCTGCGTTTTTATTCCCCGACCATCGGGATCGCCTTTTCCGGTTTCTCGTCGCTGACCCCGATGAAGCGCAGAATGTTCCTGCAGTAGACGTGTTCCTTAAAGTCCTCGACGTCTCCGTCGCAGTATTTCTCATAAAGCGCGTCGTCCCGCTGCTGCCATTCGACCGCCCACGACGTATTGTATTTGCTTGTATTGCAGTCCGTACCGAAGATCAGATTGTAACGGAGCTCATAATCGCAGGTGAGCAGATGCCGGAAGGCGTCTTCGCGGTGCCGTCTCGGCGTTCCGGGCGTCACGTCGATGAACATTTCGCAGCTCATTTCCGGACGGCGGTAATAGGCGTTGTTGAATTTCCCGTATACGGCGATGCATTCGTCGTACCACGGCCAGGAGATGTGCGCGAGGCAGAACTTCAGGTGCGGGATCTCGATCAGCGCTTCGAAATTGCCGGGCCGGTTATTGTTGCACGAATTGACGCCGTCCCAGCAGATCCCGGAATGAAAGAGGACCGGCTTGCCGACCTGCGCGATCCGCTCGCAGGCGCGCAGGCACCGTTCGTCGGAAGGCGCGTACAGCGTGCAGATCATCTTGAATCCGTAAACGCCCGCCTTCGCCGCCATGTCGATCTGGTCCAGCGCGTCGCTCTCCAGCGGATTGAGATAATAGAAAGGATACAGATGCTCCTGTCCCTTGCAGGTGTCGAGGCAGTCCTGAAGCCGTCTTTCGGGATCCCAGTCCGCGAACTTCAAGGGATCGACCGACAGGATCACGCCGCCGTCAAGTCCTGCTTTGGAAAGCCTCTCCATCAGGTCCTTCTGATTCCGCGCGGGATCGACGATATACTCCGATTTTTCCAGCCCGGTATGGATATGTCCGTCAAGCCTCATAGTATTCCTCCTCCATGGTAAACGTAAACAGTCTTCCGCTTATTGCTCTTATTTGCTTTCCGCAAGAAACAGTTTCCACGCTTCAATATATGCTTCCGCATCGCCTTCGCATCTGCCCTCGGCAAAGATCCGAAGCAGCGGCTCCGTTCCGGACAGCCTGCAGATCACGAAGGAATCATCCGGGAAATACACTTTGCAGCCGTCCATATAACTGACCTTCTCATACGGCTGCGCAAAAGCCGGCAGACAGCCCTGTTCCTTCGTGAACAGCTGCATGATGCGCTCCCGCTGCACATCACTCACGGCCATGTTGCACTCCACAAAGAACGATCTGCCGTACTTTTCCCGGAGTTCTTCGATCATCTGCCCCGGCCGTTTCCCGGTCCTGCAGATCATTTCCACAAAAAGGGCCGCCGCGTAAACGGAATCCTTGCCGTGGATATGGCCCCGCACCGTAAGGCCGCCCGACGATTCCCCGCCGAGCACGGCCTCTCTTTTGTCGATCTCCGCGGAAATGTGCTTGAAACCGACCGGGACCTCGTAGCATTCCTCGCCCAGCCCGTGCGCCACTCTGTCCAGAAGGTGCGTCGTGGCGATGTTCCGGACGGCCGGACCCTTCCAGCCTTTGTATTCATGTAAATAATAATACAAAAGCACGAGGATGTCATTTGCGGAGATATAGGTGCCGTCCGCGTCGACCACGCCCAGGCGGTCGCCGTCGCCGTCTACGCCGAAGCCGATATCATAGCCGCCCGCAACGACCTGGTCCGCGAGAAAACGGAGGGTGTCCTTTGTCGGCGCCGGCATGATCCCGCCGAAATACGCGTCCTTATTGCCGTGGATCTGATCGATCGTGCAGCGGGTCGTTCCGAAAATAACGCTGATCGGATAGGTGGAGGATCCGTGCATGGAATCATAGAGGATCCTCGGGCCTCTTTCCCGGATCGCGTCCGTATCGAGGATCCCCAGAATGTCGTCGAGGAAATCGTTGAACGGATTGTTCAGGATCGTGATGAGCCCGGCGCTCAGCCCTTCCTGAAAAGGAAGCTCCCGGACGTTCTCTATGAGCGCGCAGCGCTTCTCCAGATCTTCGGTCACCGAGACCGGCGCGTCCCGTCCCTCGTCCACGATCACCTTGATGCCGTTATATACCGGCGGGTTATGGGATGCCGTGACCTCCAGGCCGTAATGCAGTCCTTTCTTCATGACGGTGTGCATGATGAGCGGCGTCGGCGCGCTGCGCTTCATCATCTGCACTGCGATCCCGTTTCCGGCCAGAACGCCAGCGGCCCATCTGGCCGCCGCGTCGGAAAGGAACCGCCGGTCATAGCCGATCACGACCGGCATATCGTTCTGCCCCATCGCAAGGATCCTGTCCGCAAGCGCCTGCGCAACGATCGTGATCGTCTGTTTTTCAAAGTCCTCCCCGATCACGGCGCGCCATCCGCCTGTCCCGAAACGCACCGGCGGCCGCACATAGGCGCCGCGAACTAAAACTTCCTCATTCATCCGGCTCTGCCCCCTCTGCATTTTGGCTGCGTAATGTGATTCTGTATCGTTTTCAGCGCGGTTTTCTGGAAAGTGCGCCGAACTCTTTCTTTGCGCGGGTGAATTCCCGCACGATCGCGCCGAGATCCCCGCTGTAATTGAGGAAACTCGCTCCCATATCAAGGTATTTCTGCCCCGCTTCGGGACTTCCGACCGGAATGCCCCACCATTTCCCGTATTTTTCCGCCGTTTTCGCGATCCTTTCGATTGCCGTTTCCATCGCGGGGCTGTTCTTTTCCCCGAACACGCCGAGGCTCATGGAAAGATCGGCAGGCCCGATGAAAAACGCGTCGATTCCCGGGACCTGTGCGATCTCGTCAAGAACGTCCAGAGACTCCCTGTCCTCGATCTGGATCATCACAAAAGTCTCCCTGTTTGCGAACGCAAGGCTTTCCTTCGCGTCATCCAGCATATACCGGCAGTCGGCGCCGGCCAGGTCGATCCCCCTCTTTCCGAGGGGCGGGTATTTCGCGTTGCGGGCGATCTCCGCCGCTTCCTCCGCGGTCTTGACGTGCGGCACCATGATCCCGGCCGCCCCGTCCTCCAGCGCGCGGAAATAGTCCAGATATCCCTGTTTCCGGACACGCACCACACAGTCGACGTCCGCGGCCCTGGCCGCGGCGATCATATGGAAGATCTCCATCTGCGTGAACGGCTTGTGTTCCATATCAAGCCACAGACAGTCGTAGTCAAGATGTCCCGCCAGCTCGCAGATCCTGGCGCCGCCCACGGCCACGCCGGTACACAGCGCCCAGCCGCCGTTCCGTATCTTCTCGAGCGTTTTGCTGCGCCTCATCGTATTTCTCCCTCTGCGCTCCCGGTCTGCTCCGGAATGCGCTGAAATTTATCGAAAAATATGTATTTCTTTGTTTGATTATAATACAATCGTTTCAAACGTACAGCAAATAATTCCAGGGAGGCTGTTATGCTGGACCGAAGATCCTTAGACTGTGACCTCTGCGTCGTCGGCGGCGGACTTGCCGGCATCTGCACCGCCGTATCCGCTGCCCGGGAAGGCGTCCGGGTCGTCCTCATGCAGGAGCGGCCGATGCTCGGCGGCAACGCCTCCTCCGAGATCCGCATGTGGATCAGCGGCGCACACGCATCGAATAACCGCGAGACCGGGATCATCGAAGAGATCGCGCTTGAAAACCTGTACCGGAATCCGACGAAGAGCTACGCCGTCTGGGACAGCATCCTCTACGATTTCGTACACCGGGAGAAGAACATCACACTCCTGCTCAATACCACCTGCCTTGACGCGGAAACGGAAGAAGGCGTATTTCCGCACGGCCGCACGATCCGCATCCGCAGGATCACAGGCTATCAGATGACGACCCAGCGTTATATCGACGTTTCCGCCGTCTTTTTTGCGGACTGCTCGGGAGACAGCATCCTCGCGCCTCTTTGCGGCGCGGCCTTCCGCTTCGGCAGGGAAGCCGCCTCCGAATTCGGCGAAGATTCCTCCGCCCTTGTTCCGGACCGTAAGACCATGGGCATGTCCTGCCTCATCCAGGGCCGGGAGACCACGGAGGAAGTGCCGTACCTTCCGCCCTCGTTCTCCGCGCATCTTACGGAAAAGGATTTCGAGGACCGGGAACCGGATATTTACAATGATGATGAAAACTACTGGTATCTGGAACTCGGCGGGAATAAAGACTCCATCGCCGATACGGAGGAAGTGCGGGACGAACTGCTCTCCCTTGCCTGCGGCACCTGGGACTATATCAAGAATTCCGGAAACTTCCGGTCTGAAAACTGGGATCTCGATTTTCTGGGCTTTCTGCCGGGCAAGCGGGAATCGCGCCGGATGTGCGGCGAATACATGATCACGCAGCGCGACATTTCCGACGGCAGGGTCTTTCCGGATGAGATCGCCTTCGGCGGCTGGCCGCTCGACGATCATTTTCCGGACGGCTTTTATCACCGCGGTGTACCGAACACAGACATCAGAACGCCTGCGCCCTACTCCATTCCCTACCGAGCGCTCTATTCCGCCAACGTCGATAACCTGTTCTTTGCCGGCAGAAACATCAGCATGACGCACATGGCGATGAGCAGCATTCGCGTCATGGCGACCTGCGCGCTCCTCGGCCAGGCTGTCGGATGCGCGGCCGCCCTTGCCTTAAAACATGGCTGCCGGCCGCACGACGTGTATCTTTCCCATATGGAAGAACTGCAGATGCTGCTGCTATGGGGAGACAGTTTCCTTCCGTCCATGCGCCGGCCGGTATCCCCGCTCTGCACGGAAGCAGTCCTCACCGGTGCGGACGACCGCATCCGGAACGGCGAGGACCGGCCGCACCGCCTCTACGGTACGACGGATGAGACCGCTATCCTGCATATCCCCTGCGGCAGCGCCGTGACCTACCGTTTCCCGAAAAGCTTCGTGCATTACGTCCATCTTGTTTTTGACAGCGACCTGGACCGCCTGACGCTGCACGGCTCGACGACCGAACGCACGCAGCCGACCCGCTCGAACCGGCGGCTCGACATGGTAAAACAGCATATGCCGACGACCCTCTGCCGCGCGTTCCGCCTGATCGGGCGCTGCGGGAATACGGAGATCGAACTTCTTTCCGCAAAAGACAACCATCTGCACTGCCGGCACATTACCATAAACGCAGAACTCGACGGCCTCGTCTTCATCCCGCAGTCGACCTGGGGCGATCCGGACGTGCGCCTTATTTCCTTTGATTTCGGCTGAGTTTTACACGGAGGTGCAGCATGAGATATCTTGAGGAGCGGCTATACCTGACACCGAACGAGTTTACCGCGGATTCGGACCGCAGATCGATCCAGAATGCCGTCGACGAAGCGGCCTTACAGGAGA
>JAFOIS010000082.1 GCA_017420605.1 Lachnospiraceae bacterium
CAAAAGAAACTCGCCGTCTTCCAGTCTTTACCTGTCATAGATGTCTCCGCACATTCTGTTTTCTGAAAATGGAGAAAAGCGCCGCGGCCGCAGTTGCCGAATCCACCGCGAAAGAAACGTAATCCGATATGAAGATCTCATACACCGCCCACAGCGAAAGATTCACGACCATGTTCATTTTGATCGCCTTTTCGCGCTTTGCATACAGGCAGATGATCGTATACAGCGCCGTCGTGATGACCGGAAGCAGCCCCAAAAGTCCCCGGTTGTTTGCAGCAAGCCCGATCACGGCGACCGCGGCGACAAACACGATGCATAATTTACGGGTAAACCGGTCGCAGGCAAGCAGTAGATTCCGGACCGCGCAGAGAAGGAACGTCGTCACGCCGCTGACAGAAAAGAAGAAGATATTGGCGACGGCAAGCAAAAAGCATTGCACAGCCTGAAACAGATAGATCCGTTTCCTGTCGCCGCTCAGTGCGCTTGCCAGCGTGAAACATGCAGCGGCAAACGAAATGTAGTTACCGGTTATTAAGGGGGTCATGAAACAAATATCCTCCGGACCCCATTATACTCCGGAGATATACTTTAGTTAACCAGTTTATATCCGAGCCCCCGGACGGTCAAAAGATACCGCGGATCGGACGGGTTTTTTTCGATCTTTTCCCGCAGGTGGCGGATATGGACGATGAGGGAATTCACCATCCCGTAACTGCCGTCCGGCCACAGGGCGTCGCAGAGCGCGCTGATCGTCACGATCTTTCCCCGGTTCTCGGCGAGCTTCCGCAGGATCGCGAACTCCTTCGCCGTAAGGGTCCTCACTGCGCCCTCCCTCTCTACCGTACCGGAATCAAAGGAAATGACCGTTTCTCCGAGGCGCAGCACATCGGCTCCGGAATGTTCGTTTTCCCTGTCCTGCGCAGACACAAGGACCACCGGAACATCAAAGAGAAACCCTTTCTCCTTCATTTTCCGGACCAGTTCCGATGCCGCGCCGGGATCTTCGCCGCCGTCCGCGAGCACGTCCAGAAGATCCGTAAGGGAATGCACTTCAACCATGATCGTATACCCTGCAGAACGCCCTAACAAGTGTTTCCATAGCACCGCCGAACGTTTGACCGTTACAAGTTTTTCTGTTTCATCATCTTGTCGACCGTCAGTCGAGACTCTGCCTTTTTTTACCCCGTCCGTAAGACGGGGCAAAACTCAGCCAAACAAAACTCTCAGTTTCTTAAGCGACCCTTCCTTTGCGCCGAGCATGCGCTCCATGTTATAGAGGAAGCCGCTGATCCGCTCCTCATCCGGGAGATTCCCGAGTTCAAAGCCTGCCATGCTGTACGAAAGCGATATTTCCACGGCCGACATCGGATACTCCGTATGGAAAAGGCCCTGCCTGATACCGTCCTCTACGATCTTCCGCATGACCGGGCCGATCTTCGCGATCGTCAGCGCGTGCGATTTCTGATGAAACAGCGCGTTCTCGGGAAGGTGCAGCGCGTCGATGATGGGTCCGTCGCCGATATGGAGCGCCCGGATCACGCCGATCATCCTGTCCGGGACCGGCAGCGTGCTCTCCTCTCCGAAGGGCCGGGCCGCGTTTTCCATCTGATCCGTCATTTCATCGAGCAGCGCGTCCAGGATCTCCTCTTTGGAGGAAAAGTGATAGTAAAGCGTTCCCTTGGCGATCCCCACGGCGTTCATGATGTCCGCGGTGCCGGTCGCCTGATACCCTTTGGTAAGAAACAGCCGTCTTGCAGCTTCGATGATCTCTTTTCTCCGCTCTTCTGTCGGTTTGGATTCCGTCATCTCATTTTCCCTTTGGGCCTTCTCTCGACCGACGGTCGATACCGGTATACTATCATATTTCCGGAAATCATACAAGGAAATTTTCCGCTCGCCGCATGGCGGCGGGGGACCCCGGCCGGCTGCTTTCTACAGCCTTCTCAGCCAGGCGATCTTCTTCGCCGTATACTCTTCGATATGCTGCCAGAGGGTCTTCAGCTGCTTTTTGTGCGTACAGAGCTTCTCGGTGCAGTTTTTGCAGTGCAGATACACGTTGGTTTTCTCGGAGAAACGTTCCGGATGCCGGTAGAACGTGATCTCCCAGCGCAGCATGAGCGCAACGGAAAGCACCAGAAGGCTCCACGTATAACTGCGCCGCACAAAGAAAAGCGGCGTGAACATCATCGCGTAGTCCCAGTTATAGATCCGGCAGGCGCTGCAGCATTTGTTTTTCAGGAACCAGGACTGGAACGGACAGAAAAACAGGATGCAGATCATATCACATACGGAATAGAAGCTGCACAGAAGAAGCATGACCCCGTCGTCGAGCACGCCGAGCATATGCAGCGCCCCGAAAATGCCGTTGAAAACGATCCAGATCAGGGCGACCAGGATCGTCGCGTGATTGTCCGGAATATCGACGTCCGTGCTGCCGCTCTTGATATAATTTCTCGCGAACTGTTTCTGACATCCGGGACTTTCGTATCTGGACGGAAAGAACCGCAGGATCATCTCCAGTACGAAAACAGCCCAGATCACGACCAGGATCACCGGTCTTCTGTCCAGTCCTGCCGTGAGCGGGGATCCTTTATCGATCCGGAACCGGATATAACTGTAAAGAAGAATGAGAAAAAGAATGGAACGATACACCAGCCGCACATAGTGCAGCGTGCTCACCACGGTAAGCCTGATCTTTCTTTTGGCCATCCCGTATACCTCTCCTTACGGCAAAAACCTCTCCGTTAAGATAAATCTTACCCGTATCTGTTTCCGTCTGTCAATCCGTATTCTGCGGCTGAACTTTTCCGGAAGTCCGGCCCGCAAGACCGGACGCCGGATGAGCGGCTCTTCCTTTTTTGCTATTGACGAAAAGGGCCGCCGCTCCTAAACTGATTCTGGAATGCCGCCTTTTTGCAATGCTTCAGCCACCTACTTTACGCGGCACCGGAAAGGACAGCCATGTATACAGGAAAAGAACGGATCTTAAGCGCGTTCGCGCACGAAAGGGCGGACCGGCTCCCGGTCTTCGACGTCATCAACAAGCCCGATATGTATACGGATCTTCTGCACGTCGACAATTATGAATCCAAGGGCCGTCCCTGCGTGCAGCTCGCAAAGCTCCTCGGCATGGACGCCGTTACTGTACACAGCAAGCCCTATACCTGCCTTATCCCGCCGAAAAGCGAATTTGATTCCCCGAATACCTTTACGGACCGGTTCGGCATCATGAGCAAGGTCCTGCCGACCTCCTGGCCGCTCGGCATGGCGGAGAACCCCATTGAAGCGGATGAAGACTTCCTGGAGGTCCTCCGGAACGCGCGCGTTACGGACGACGACGTCCGCGAGGTCCGGGAAGCCGTTCTGGAAGCGGGCGACGAGATCGCCGTTTTCGGCAGTGCCCGCGGCGTATTCGGCTTCCTCTTCATCGCGCTCGGACTGGAGAACATGTCCATCGCCCTCTACGACGATCCGGATCTCCTTATGGAGATCATCGAAGAAGCGAGCCGCTTCTGGACAGAACTCGGCCTTAAGCTCATCGGGACCGGCTGCACGGCCATTTATCTTGCCAACGACATGGGAATGAACAACAGCACGCTGATCGCGCCGTCCATGCTCCGGGAATTCTTCTTCCCGTCCCTTAAGAAACAGATCGCGACCTGGAAAGAAGCCGGTGGCCGCGTGCTCCTGCACTCCTGCGGCTATATCGACCCGCTTCTCGAAGAACTGGCAGACATGGGCATCGACGCGCTGAATAACCTCCAGGCCAAAGCCGGCATGGATCTTGCTTCCGCGAAGGCCAGGATCGGCGACCGCGTCGCCCTGGTCGGCAACGTCGACGCGACCGGCATCATGTGCCAGAGCGACAAGACCCTCATCCGCAATGCGATCGCGGACGTGATCCGGATCGCGGGCGGCGACGGCGGCCTCATCATCGCCACCGACCATTCCTTCCACGAAGGGATCCCAACGGAAAACGTGACCTATTTCATCGACACTGCCAAAGAACTGGGCGTCTTCCGGTAAGCGTCTCTCCCGTCCTATAGAAAAAGCAGAATACGGCTTCGCGGCATTACGCCTGTTTTGTAATGTTGCGGAGCCATTTGTATTTCCGGTAATGGATGATCTCCACGGGGACCTTGACGAGCTCGTCCATGCAAAGAACGCAATAGACGACAAGGACCGGCGCCTTGACGACGAAGGCAAGCAGGGCGCCGATCGGAATGATGACGCACCAGAGGTTGATGGCGTCGCAGATCAGTCCGAAACGCATATCCCCGCCCGCATAGAAAATGCCGTGCACGAAGACCGTATTCGGCGACCGGCCCGCCACATAGACGCAGCCGATGTAGAGCATGACACGCAGATACCGCGACGCCGTCGGCGTCAGGGTCTTCGCGAGCGGCACGATGAGCGGGACAAAGGACGCCATAATAAGGCCGGAGACGACGCCCGTGGCAAAGGCGAGCCAGAGCAGGCGTTTTGCGTAGATCTTCGCCGTTTCCAGATGATCGGCGCCCAGCTCGTTGCCGATGATCACGCCGCTGCCGGCGCCGACGCCGTTGCAGAAACAGAACGCGAGCTGCCGCGCGATGTTCGCGAGCGAATTCGCGGCGACGGCGTCATTGCCGAGATGCCCGATAATAGAGGTAAATACGGTCTGCCCGAGGCTCCAGACGATCTGATTGAGAAGGATCGCAGGAAGAAGACCCAGGTACTGCCGCCGGATCGGCTTATCGTCCCGGAGAACATACCGGAGACGGAGCTTTCCTTCTTTGACCCTCGCGGATTCTATGAGGCAGAGCGTAAGCTCGATGCCGCGGGAAAGCACAGTCGCGAGCGCCGCGCCCTGTATCCCCATGGCCGGCAGGCCGAAGAGGCCGAAAATGAGGACCGCGTTGAAAATGAGGTTCAGTACGACCGCCGAGGAGGCAAAGACGGAGCTTTTCGCGACCCGTCCCGTATTCTTCATGATGGTGAGCTGCGGCTGCGTCATCCCCATGAAAAGATAGGAGATCCCGGCGATCCGGAGGTACGATATACCGAGGGAAATGAGCGTCTCGTCGTCGGTAAAGCATTTCATGACGAAGCGCGGGGCAAAGACCGAGGCCGCAAAGAAAACAAACGCGGCGCTCAATGAGACCTTCAGGGCAAAGCCCAGCGTTTTCTCCACGGAAGGCACGTCTTTCTTGCCCCAGTACTGCGCGGACATCGCGGATATGACCGAGTTGATGGACATGGAGATCATGTTCAGCACGAACTGCGCCGAGGTCGCCAGCGAGATGGCGGACAGCGCGTCCTGAGACAGGGCGCCCAGCATGAGCGTATCGGACGCGTCCACGAGGCGCGTGAGAAGTGCCTGCAGCGCGATCGGAAGGGCGATCCGGAAGACCTTCCCGTAAAATGCCTTCCCATTCAGGGTATTGCTTTCCATTTTCCGTCCCGTACTGTCTTTGCTTTCCCGAAACCGTCAGGCTTCGTCCTTCTGGACATCATTCATGACGCGCTCCGCGTCCGTTCTTAAAAACTATTCCGCATACTCGGTGTCGAGCACTTCGGACGTCGCGTCTCCGAGGCCCTCAAAGGCCACCGATTTGACGGTAAACGCAGCAGTTTGCTCTTCCTCGAAACTTTCCGGGTCTTCCACCGTTCCTTCAAAAACGACCGTAAACGCGAACGGGCCATGATTCATGCCGAATTCCATGCTGTCCAGGTTCCAGCTCCAGATCGACCAGCCGTCGTCCAGAAGTTCCTGTCCGGTCCTGCCGGCCAGCGCGTCAAGTTCCGGCTGTGCCGGGATCCGTTCGCTCAGGTTTTCAAAATTGCCGATCGCAAGCGGAGCGACCAGATCCCAGATCTTCTGTTCGCGTTCTTCGTCGAAATAATCGAGCGCCCACAAAGCTTCCGAAACGTCGGCGGGCATTTCCGCCGTAGCCCTGTAATACACGCCGTCCTTCTCGAACACATAGACGAAGAGAATCTCGCCATAGCCGTGCTGACGGTTTTCTTCATAGGGAATGACGTCGCCGATCGTTTCGTGCGCCGGTGCTTCCGCGGAAGAGGCCGCCTCCGCGGAAGATGCTTCTGCTGGAGAAGCTGCACCGGAAGGCGCGGCCGCGCCACCGCAGGCTGCCAGTCCAAGGATCATGCACACTGTAAGCAGGAAGCAAAGTATCTTTTTCATATCCATCCCTCTCTTTTTCCAAACACAAGCCCGATTCTGCAGGCTGCCGTTTACACTATAGTCTGTTTTTCCGTGCGTATCCAGTCCGCGATTTTCTCCATCCCTTCGCCTGTCTTCGCGGAGACCGGCAGGATGACGGCGTTCTTATTGAGACGCCGGATCCGCTCCTCTGCCTTCGCTATGTCGAAATCGAAGACCGGGAGCGTGTCGATCTTGCTGATCACGACAAGGTCGGCGACCGTAAACATCAGCGGATATTTCAGCGGCTTGTCATCTCCTTCGGGCACACTGAAAAGCACGATGTTTTTATGGGCGCCGGTGTCGAACTCGGCGGGACACACGAGGTTTCCGATGTTCTCGAGGATCAGAAGATCCAGGCCCTTCGTATCGTATTCCAGAAGCGCCCGCGCCGTCATGTCGGCGTCGATATGGCACAGGCCGCCATTGTGGATCTGGAGCGATTCCACGCCCGTCGCGTCCGCGACGCGGGAAGCGTCGAGGGACGAGCGGATATCCACGTCCATCTCCCCGATGCGCATCTCCTCTTTCAGCATACCTATGAGCGCCGTGAGGAAAGTCGTCTTGCCGCTCCCGGGCGCCGACATGACGTTGAGGAACAGGGTACCCTGCTTCGACATTTTCTCGCGGATGAGGGCCGCTTCGCGCACGTTGTCCGCGAAGACGCTCTCGTTGACCTCGATGACCTTTACTTCCGCCATGTTCATGTCCCCTCTTTCTTTCCCGCGGCGCAAAGAAGATACGACGCCAGTTCCGCGACCCCTTCGCCCGTTTTTGCCGAAATATAAAAGATCCGGAGGTCCGGATTGCACGCCTTCGCGTCCCGTTCCATTTTCTCACGGTCGAAATCGAAGTACGGCAGCGTATCGGTCTTGTTGACGATGAG
>JAFOIS010000008.1 GCA_017420605.1 Lachnospiraceae bacterium
AGGTCGCAGCGCCGAGGATGCCGCTGTCGTGGTGGACGCAGGCGCCCCGAAGGAGCGTCTCTTTTCCGTTGATGAAGAGGCCCTTCGGCGACCATTCGATCTGCCGGATGCCGAACGGGATCTCCACGGTATCGTCATTTTCCGCGGTGATCCTTGCCGTATAGAGCTTCGGCGTTATGTCGCTCCAGAGTTCCGCTTCCGGAACCGTCAGCGTAAGGGATGTGCCCTCGCCCGATGCGAGCACCTTATCGCCGTCGAGGATCTCCGCCTTTGCCGGCACGGGCATTTCGACCGCAACGGCCGCCGGAGCGACGGACAGCGTACGGATCTTCACGCTTTCCGGACGCAGGCCTTCTTTCTCGCAGATATAAAGGAAAACCGGGCGGTAAATGCCGCTGCCGGAATACCAGCGGGAGTTGGGAAGCTTCGAGTTGTCCGCGACGACGGTCAGGGTATTCTCCCCGCCAATGTTGAGCTTTGAGAGCTCGACGTAGAAATTCGTATAGCCGTACGGATGGAAGCAGAGCTCCTCGCCGTTAAGGCTCACGCTTGCGTTCTTATAGACGCCCTCGAATTCCACGAGGACCGTTTTGCCTTCCCACGCCTTCGGCGCTTCGAAGGTCTTTTTATAGGTATACACGCCGCCCGGGAAATAGCCGTGGCCGCCGTTCGATGCGTCCGCGCTGCGCATTTCCGTGATCTGCCCGTCGTGGGGAAGCGTCACGGGCTTTCCGTTTACCGTCCAACCTTCACAAAAAGCTATCTTCTGCATCTCTTTTTCTCCTTCGTTTCTCTCAGCCAGTCTTCTTCTGATCTGTATTTTCCTTCAGCCTGCGGTCACTTATGCGCAGCCGCTTTGTCTTCCTCCTGCGACGGTTCCGATGCCGGCTCCTGCTCTTCGTCCCGCGCTTCCATCTTCTGCGCCGCATAGCTTCCGAGCACGGAAAGGCTCTTTTTCGGGTGCCGCTCCTGCGTCGTCCGGTCGACGGCGATGAGTCCGAAAGTCTTGGCATATCCCGCCTGCCACTCGAAGTTGTCGAGAAGCGACCAGTGGAAATACCCCGTGACCTTGGCGCCCTGCTCTTTTGCTTCCATCACGGAGGCAAGCGCCTTGCGGATGAATGCGCAGCGCCTCTCGTCGTCCGACGTGGCGATGCCGTTTTCTGTCACCAGAAGCTCCCCGGGGAAGCTTCTTGCAACGCGCGTTACCACGTGGCCGATGGACTCCGGATAGTCCTCGTAGCCCATCTGCGTTACGGGCGCGCCTTCCGCCGGCTCCCTTGCGCCCGTTTCGTCCACGATCTTGCGCGAGTAGTTCTGGACGCCGAGGAAATCGTCGTCTTTGATATACGGAAGATACCAGCCGAAATCCTCGTGCCAGAGCTTTGCCGCCTGATCTTTCCCCTCTTCCGTGGGCTGGTAATCAAAAAGCGACAGCGTAAGGCCGACCTTCGCGTCCGGGAGCACGTCCTTCACCGCCTTCTTCGCCATCACATGCGCGGCCATCACGCACTGTTCCGTCTTTTCATTGCGCGGCTTCAGGAATGTATTCAGATTCAGCGGGGAGGTATGGAAGGCGCGGGCCTGCTCGATCATTCCCAGAAGAATGCTCTTCATATCGAGACCATCGTTCTGTCCGACCTGCACGCCGCCTTCACTCTTTTTGCCGGCCTTCATCATGTCCTGGATGATCTTATGGAGCTGGATCCCCATGTTGGCTTCATTGATCGTGCAGATATAAGTAAGTTGGTCGCCGAGCTGCTCCGCAACGTAACGGGCATAGCGCGCAAAATACGCCGCGGCCTTCGGCTTCGCCCAGCCGCCTTTTCTGATGAGCCAGGCAGGGCTCGAAAAATGCATGAGCGTAACGACCGGGGTGACGCCGTGCGCTCTGCAGCAGGCAAGGACCTTCCGGTAATGCTCGATCTCTCCTTCGTCGAATTTTCCCTCTTCCGGCTCAATGCGCGCCCATTCGATCCCGAAGCGGTACGCGTTAAGACCCGCTTCCGCAAGATAGGCGATATCCTCTTCGTACCGGTTGTAATGATCGCAGGCGTCGCCGCTGGGCTCCTTGAAATCGGAGTGCTTCACATGCTCCATGGCCCAGTAATCGGAATGTATATTATTGCCTTCCACCTGGTGCGCGGCCGTCGCCGCGCCGATCAGAAATTCAGCCATTTTATGCCTCCGTAAGTTTCTTTGCCATGCGATAGACGCGCGTCGCGTTTTCTTCCAGCTGCCGCCGCGAAAGCGTCCCGCTCTCAAGCGCATCCATGATGTTCTTAAGGTCTCCCTTGCCGCCCGGCATGAAAAGGTCTCCGCCGGCCGCCGCGACCTGATCGGACAGGGCGTTGCGGTGCGCCGGGTTCTTCACCTGCGTGATCCCGGCGATGACCCAGTCGGTCATGACGATCCCTTCGTAGCCCCACTCCGCGCGCAGGATATCCGTGATAAGGTCGCGCCGCTCCGAGGTGTGGATCCCGTTGAGCAGGTTGTAGGAAGTCATGAGCGCATGCGGCTGGCTTTCCTTCACACAGATCTCGAAGCCCTTAAGGTAGATCTCGCGCATGGCGCGCTCGGAGACCTGGCTGTTGCTCCCGATCCGGTTGTATTCCTGGTTGTTGACCGTAAAGTGCTTGATCGTCGTCCCTCTGCCCGGGTGCTTCTGCACGCCGCGGGTGACGGCCGCGGCCATCCTGCCGGAGATCAGCGGATCCTCGGAATAATATTCAAAGTTCCGGCCGCAGCGGATGCTCCGGTGGATATTGAGCGCCGGCGCAAGCCAGAGGTGGACGCCGAACCGCTCCATCTCATCGCCCACGATGTCACCGAGTTCTTCCGCGAGAGCGTCATTCCAGCTCTGCGCGATGGCGCATCCGATCGGGATCGCGGTGCAGTACTGTTCCTTCACCTCGCCGACAGGCTTCTTTCCGCCGGCCGCAAGCGCCATGA
>JAFOIS010000083.1 GCA_017420605.1 Lachnospiraceae bacterium
AGCTTCATTTCCTATTCGTTCAAGCCGCAGCTTAGGACCGTCGGCCCGAAGTACGGGAAGATGCTCGGCGCGATCAAAGAGGCGCTTGCGGGCCTCGACGGGAACGCGGCCATGGCTGAACTCAACGAAAATGAAAAGCTCGTCCTGCACACGAAAGCGGGCGATGCGGAACTTCTCCGGGAGGACCTCCTCATCGAGACCACCAAGGCGGAAGGCTTCGAGGCGCAGAGCTGGGCCGGCGTGACGGCCGTCCTCGATCTTGCGCTCGACGAGGCGCTCATCGAAGAGGGCTTTGTGCGCGAGATCGTCAGCAAGGTGCAGACGATGCGCAAGGAAGCGGGCTTCGAGGTCATGGACCGGATCACGCTGTATGCGGCCGGCAACGACCGGATCGAAGAGATCCTCAGGAGAAGCGGCGATATGGTCATGAAGGACGTACTGTGCGACGCCATCGTGACCGGGGAGACCGACGGATATACGAAGAACTGGAACATCAACGGCGAAAAGGTCACGCTCGGCGTGAAACGCTGAAAAAGCATCCCGCAACGCTGAAACGGCAGCATGAAAACTGCCTGTACCGGCGGAAGCCGGATGCGTGCCGGCGTACGCCGAGATAAAGAAATAGAAAGACTGGATAAATGGCTGATAAGTTTGACACGAAAGAGTTTCTCAACGAAGTAGAAGTAAATACGCGCCGGTTCTGCACCACAAGCTTTGACGACGCGTCGACACACCAGAAATACATCGGCGTCGCGGCCGAGATCGAAGACGAGATCATTGACAACTGGATGGCCACGCAGAGGGCCTTCGAAGAACAGCATCCGAAGACGGTTTACTACCTTTCCATGGAATTCCTGGTCGGGCGCGCGCTCGGCAACAACCTCCTGAACCTCGGGATCTATGACGAAGTGCGCGACGCGCTCGCGGAACGCGGCGTGGATCTTGCGGAACTGGAGGAAGAGGAAGCGGAACCGGCGCTCGGCAACGGCGGCCTCGGACGGCTCGCGGCCTGTTTCCTCGACGCGCTCGCGACGGGCGGCTACGCGGCCTACGGCTGCGGTATCCGGTATCATTACGGGATGTTCCGGCAGAAGATCCAGGACGGCTTCCAGGTGGAAAAGCCGGACGACTGGCTCAAGAGCTACTATCCGTTTGAACTCAAGCGCCCGGAACTTGCCAAGGAGATCCGGTTCGGCGGCAATACCCGTACGGAATTCGACCCGGTGCTCGGCAAGAACAAGTTCCTTTACGAGAATTACACGGCGGTCATCGCGGTCCCGTACGATATGCCGATCGTCGGTTACAAGAACTGCGTGGTCGATACGCTCCGGCTGTGGGACGCCGAGGCGGTCAACAATTTCGAGCTGGATTCGTTCGACAAGGGCGAATACGACAAGGCGGTCGAGCAGGAGAACCTCGCGCGGACGATCACGAACGTGCTGTATCCGAACGACAACCATCCGTCCGGCAAGGAGCTGCGCCTCAAGCAGCAGTACTTCTTCATTTCCGCGTCGCTCCAGACGGCGGTCGAGAAGTTCGTGCAGCGCTACGGCGATGATTTCTCGCGTTTCCCGGAGAAGGTCGCGTTCCAGATGAACGATACGCATCCGTCGATGGTCGTGCCGGAACTGATGCGGATCCTGATGGACGACTACGGCCTCGAGTGGGACGACGCCTGGGCGGTGACCACGATGTCCTGCGCCTATACGAACCATACGATCATGCAGGAAGCGCTCGAAAAATGGCCGATCGACCTGATGAAGACGCTGCTTCCGCGTGTGTATCAGATCATCGAGGAGATCGACCGGCGCTTCAAGGCCGAGATCGAGGCGCGCTACCCCGGCGATATCGCCCGGCGCGAGCGCATGGCGATCCTGGTCGGCGGCCAGGTGCGGATGGCGTATCTTGCGATCGTCGGCGGCCATTCGGTCAACGGCGTTGCGGAACTGCACACCGAGATCCTCAAGTCGAACGTGCTGCGCGATTTTTATGAAATGATGCCGGAGAAATTCTCGAACAAGACGAACGGCATCACGCAGCGCCGTTTCCTCCTGCACGGGAACCCGGACCTTGCGGCATTCGTGACGAAGAAGGTCGGCGACGGCTGGATCACGGATCTTTCGGTGATCGCGGGCCTGAAGAAATACGCGGACGATCCGGAGACGCTCCGGGAATTCGCGGCGATCAAGAGGAAAAACAAGGAACGCCTGGCGGCGTATATCCTGGAGCACAACCACGTCGCGGTCGATCCGGATTCGATCTTCGACGTCCAGGTCAAGAGGCTCCATGAGTACAAACGGCAGCTGCTCAATATCCTGCACGTGATGTATCTGTACGGCGAACTGAAGAGAAATCCGGGCATGGATTTCTATCCGCGGACCTTCATTTTCGGCGCGAAGGCGTCGGCCGGCTATAAGATCGCGAAGAACATCATCAAGCTCATCACGACGGTCGCTGACCGCGTGAACAACGATCCGGACATGCAGGGGCGCATGAAGGTGGTCTTCATCGAGAACTACCGCGTCTCCAACGGCGAGATCATTTTCGCCGCCGCGGACGTTTCCGAGCAGATCTCGACCGCGTCCAAGGAGGCGTCCGGTACCGGCAACATGAAATTCATGCTGAACGGCGCGGTGACGATCGGCACGATGGACGGCGCGAACGTCGAGATCGTGCGGGAAGTCGGAGAGGAGAACGCCGTGATCTTCGGCCTGTCCTCCGACGACGTCATCCGCATGGAGAAAGACGGCAGCTATGATCCGCGGACGATCTGGCGCAGTGACGAGGGCCTCCGGAACGTTCTGGAGGGGCTGATCGACGGCAGCTGGGCGGAAGACCGGACGCTGTTCCGTCCGATCTACGACTCGCTCCTTTCCGGCGGCTGGGCGGATCCGTATTTCATTCTCGCGGATTTCCGTTCCTATGCCGACGCGCAGAAGAGGATCGAGGAAGCGTACCGCGACCGTCGGCGCTGGGTGAAGATGGCGTTCATGAATACCGCGTGCGCAGGCAAGTTCTCCGCGGACCGTACGATCCGCGAGTATGTGGATGATATCTGGCATCTGAAGAGCATTACCGTGCCGGAAGATACAGAAGAAAAATGGATGATCCGTTCATAACGGGAGATGGATCCCGTTTCGAATAAAGAGACCCGGGCACAGCAAAGCCAAAGAGGTGGGAAAGTTGGATAAAGAAGAATACAGGGTACGACTGGAGACGATCAGAACACTGGCGGATGAAGGGGATTTCAAAGCCGCCTCGTCAGTTGCCGACACGGTGGACTGGAAACGCGTCAAGAGCGTAAGGACCCTCTGCATGATCGGCGAGATCTACGAGGCGAACGGCCGGTTCGAGGATACGAGAAGGATCCTCGAATATGCCTACTGGCGCACTTCGATCAGCAAGACGGTCCTGTACCGGCTGACGGAGATCAATATCCGGATCGGCGATTTCGACGGCGCGCAGAAGTACTGCGACGAATTTGAGATCGTCTCTCCGAAGGATCCCACGAAATACCTCCTCCGTTATAAGCTTATGAGCGCCCGTAAGGATCCGCTCGCCGATCAGATCCGCGTCCTTGAAAACTACAAGGACGAGGAGTTCACGGAACGGTGGGGCTGGGAACTGGCCCGGCGCTACCAGGAGAACGGCGATAACGCGAAATGCATCGCGCTCTGCGACGAAATCATCCTCTGGTTCGCCGAAGGAAAATACGTTACCCGCGCGATGGAACTGAAGAACCGCATCCTGCCGCTGGCCGCGCAGGATGAACTTGACGTTCATACGCCGCAGGAGGAAGAGGCCGCGGAACCCGCCGCCGAAGAAACGGAGACCGTCTCTGCGGACGACCGTGCCGGAGAAGCGGAGGATATCGCGGAGGAAGCCGGAAAAGAGAAGGATACCGAGCCCGACGACGGCTATACGCCGGAAGGGTACGGGACCACGCCGGACGACCATCAGGGATACGATTATATCAGCAGACCGGAAGCCGAAGAAGCCGGTCTTTCGGAAGTCCTCTCCGAGATCGAGGAGGAAGAACGCCTTGCGAAGCAGGAGGCGGCGGAGCGTGCCGAACGGCGCCGCGGCGGAAAAGAACGCCGGGGGCTTTTCGGAGGCGCGAAGCTGGCCGACAGTTTCCGTGCTGTTTTCGCGACGCTGCGCAGCGGCGGGACAGCCGACGAGGATGAGGAGGAAGACGAAGACGAAGAAGAAGCCGTCCGCTCCGAGATCCCTGTCAGAGTAACGGACAGAAAAGAAGAAGTGCACGTACCGCAGCTCGAGCCCGAGACCGACAGCGAGATCCGGATCGAGGAAGAAACGCAGGATCTGGAAGAACAGATCACGCTCGCGTCGTATCTCGACGATACCATGTCCGCGGATACACTGGACATCGACGCTTACCTTGCCGAGACCAGTGCCGGTATGGCCAGCGAGATCGCGAGCGGCCAGTACGAGCAGGTGAATACGCTTCCGTATGAAAAGGCGGAAGAGGCGCCCGCGGAAGAAGAATATACGGAAGAAGTATACGCGGACGGCGAAGAGGAGCCTGTTTACGCGGAAGAGGCCGGCGGGGAGGAGATCCCGGCCGAAGATACGGAAGAAGCATACGCGGAAGAAGCGGCGGAGACGGAATACACGGAAGAAGCCGCGGAAACGGAAGAGGAAGCGCTTCCCGAATACGACGCGCAGAACGATGAAAATCTTGAACCGTACGCGGCCTATCTGGAAGATATCGATATCACGCTTCCGGCAGAGGAAGACATAGACCAGGCGCAGCTGATGGAAGCGGCCGCGGCATATTCCGCCGGTGAGCTTCCGGAAGATACGGAAGAGGAGATCGCGGCCCTCACGGAGGAAGAAGAGTCCGCCGGGATCGCGGCGGAAGCGGAAGCGCCAGCGGAAGCGGAAGAGGCGGCGGAAGACTGGTCAGATTTTGCAATGGAAACCGTCGCGGAAGCGGAGGAAGAGACCGCGGACACCGCGGAGGAAGAGACCGCGGAGGAAGAAGCCGAGGCGGCCGATCTTGAGGAGGAAGCCCTGGCCGGCCGGTCCGGAGAGGAAGAACTCGACCCGCTTGAAAAACTGTACGGACGCGAGACCGACGAAAGTCTCGGGCTTACGCAGACGTTCAGTTTCTCCGAGGAGCTGAAAAAGGCGTTCTCGCGCATCCGCAGTTCCCTTACGGAGAGCGAGGCGGCAAGACACCGCCGTGCGGTCAATCAGACGCTGAAGTCAGCCGGCGTCTCCCCGGAGGAGGAAGATACCGAAGAGGAGGCCGCAAACGAGGCCGTTATCGAAGACGAGGCGGAAGAAGCCGCGGAAGAGACCGTGGAAGAGGCCGTCGAAGAAGCGGCGGAGGAAGCTGCGGAAGAAGCTGCGGAAGAGCCGTCTCTTGTGGACATTCTCGAAGAGGAGCCGGAGCGGTTCACCTTCCAGCCGGTCGAACCGCGCGCGTTCGATGAAACGGAAAAGGATATCTTCACCTACTTTACAAAGATCCCGGGCATGCGCGAGCAGATCACAAGCGCGCTTGCGGACGTACATAACAATACGGGAGACAAGACCTCCCGTTCCGGCAATATCATGATCATCGGCCGGGCCGGCGCCGGCAAATCGCGCCTGTCCGACGCCATGATGGTCTCGATCTGCCGGGATCTCGGCATTACGGCGGCCCGCTCGGCACGCCTTACCGCGGAAGCATTGAACGAAAAGAACCCGGCGGAGGTGATCGCGAAGCTTGCGGGCGGATTCCTGATGATCGAGGATGCCGGCAGCCTGTCGGACGAGACCGTATCGCGCCTGCTCCGCGCAATGGAATTCCGCACGGACGACCTTGTCGTCATGCTCGAGGATGAAAAAGCGGATCTGAAGACGCTTCTCGGAAGACATCCCGAGATCGAGCAGAAATTTACCTCCACCATCGTCATTCCGGTCTTCACCAACGACGAGCTGGTCACTTTCGCGCGGACCTATGCGCGCGAGAAGGGCTACCGGATGGATGAGATGGGGATCCTCGCGCTGTATACCATGATCGGCGATAACCAGACCGCGACGGAACCCGTGACGGTCGGCCGTGTCAAGGAAATGATGGACGCCGCGATCAGCCGCGCGGACACGACGGCGCGCCGGATCGGCCGCCGCATATCGAAGCGTTCGGTGGATAAGGACGGCCGCATCCTGCTGCACGAGCGGGACTTTGATTTCTGATGCGGGTAGGAGATGCAGCGGCGACCCGGGCGATCCTTGCCCGGTACGGGTTTCCGATCAGGAAGAAGTACGGACAGAATTTTCTGACAGACAGCGGCGTGCTGCGCCGCATTACGGAAGCGGCCGGCGTAACGAAAGAGGACAGTGTCCTCGAAGTAGGTCCCGGCCTGGGGAGCCTGACCCAGTATCTGTGTGAGGCCGCCCATGACGTGACGTGTGTGGAGATCGACGCGAAGCTGATCCCGATCCTTTCGGAAACGCTCGCGGACTATGACAACGTCACGGTCGTTCATGAGGACATTCTGAAATACGACCTTGCAGCGCACCATGCCGCGCTGCCGGAAGGTGCGTCCTGCCGCAAGGTCGTCGCGAATCTTCCCTATTATATTACGACGCCGGTGATCATGATGCTGCTTACGTCGCCGGTCCCTTTTGATACCATGCTGTTCATGGTGCAGAAGGAGGTCGCGGACCGGCTCCTTGCGGTGCCCGGTACGGAAAACTACGGCGCGCTCACGATCGCGGCGGGGTATTACGCGTCCCTGTCAAATGCGGGCACGGTGCCGCCGTCCTGTTTTTATCCGCGGCCGGGCGTGGACAGCGCGCTGCTTCTGATGCGCCGCTATGAGGAACGGCCGGTCAGAAGCAGGGATGAACAGCTGATGTTCCGCCTTGTCCGCGCATCGTTCAACCAGCGCCGGAAGACGCTGGCCAATGCGGTCTCGCATTTTGAGGGGCTGTCTTTTTCGCGGGAAGACGTATGCCGCGCGCTCGTTTCCTGCGGCCTGCCGGAGGACGTCAGGGGGGAAAGACTGTCGGCTGCTGATTTTGCGCATCTTACGGACGCGCTTTTATCATTTGCTTGAGGGGGCTTACATCGTGGCTTGTGCGCCGCAGGAGCGGCGCGGAAAGGAGTGCGATATGAGCACAAAACTGAAGAGGATCATTGCCGGTATCTTGACGGTGACGGCCGTTTTTGCGGCGGTCCTGCCGGCAGTGCCGGTACTTGGCGCATCACAGAAGGACAAGAAGGTCATTTCGCTGGGCAGCGGTCTTACCGGGGAGGAAAAGAAGACGGTGCTCGGGATCCTGGGCGTTTCCGAAGCGGATCTGCCTTCCTATACGGTGATCACGGTCACGGAAGAGGATGAACGGCGGTATCTGGGCAATTACCTTTCGGAGGAAATGTTTGCCGGCCGGTCGCTGTCTTCCTCGCGGATCGAGCCCGCCGCCGCAGGCAGCGGCATTTCCGTGAAGACCCACAATATCACCTGGTGCACCGAGACCATGTATCAGAACGCGCTGGCGACTGCCGGCGTGAAAGACGCGGATATCGTGATCGCGGGGCCCTATGAGGTCTCCGGCATCACCGCGCTCACCGGCGTGATCCGCGCTTACGAGGAACAGGAAGGCATTATCATTCCCGCGGAGAGCATCGATACGGCGACGGACGAGATCGTCACGACGGGGCAGATCGGCGAGAGCATCGGCAATGTCAAGAAAGCGGCGGAACTGATCGGCGCGGTCAAGCAGATCATCGCGGCGCAGAGCATCACGGGAGAAGAGGACATCCGCGACGTGATCCGGAAAGTCGCGTCCGAGATGGGCATAACGCTCAGCGACGAGGATCTTGCGAAGATCGTGGAACTCATGAAAAAGCTGTCGGCCCTCGACATCGACGTAGAAGAACTGAAGAGGCAGGCCGCCAGCCTGTACGACGAGCTGAAGCGCCAGGGGATCGATCTTTCCGAATACGGCATCGACGCCTCGGATATGGACGGCGCGGCCGGTTTCCTTGCAAGGCTCTGGGCGAGTTTCCGGGCATTCCTGCACCGCCTCGGACTGTAAAAGGCGGGAGCGGCGGGGCATCCCGGCCGCCTGTTCCGCCGAAAAGATTATGAAATTTTCTGTTGTATCCGAAAACCATTGTGTTAATATGATAGAAGTAAGTTTCTCGGCACCAGATGGGAGGGCATTATGAGTTATCTTCAGAGAAGAAGTATCGGGATCTGCATCCTTCTTTCGATCGTGACCTGCGGTATCTATATGTACTACTGGGTCTACAAACTGGCGGAAGATATTAATTATATCCGGAATGATCCGAATGCGACGTCTCCGGGCATGGTCCTTCTCCTGACGATCCTGACCTGCGGGATCTACTTCATTTACTGGCTTTACAAAGCCGGCGAGACCGTTGATACGATCCGTGTACAGCAGGGTATGGCGCCGAGCAGCAAAGCGGTCATGTACCTTCTGCTTTCCGTTTTCGGTCTGAGCATCGTCGCGATGGCGCTCCTGCAGGGCGACCTCAACGAGATGGCGGACGGCATGAACGGCGGTCAGGGTTACGGCGGAGCAGGCTACGGCGGACAGGATCCGTATGCGCAGCAGCCGCAGTATCCTCCGTACGGCGGCGCCGGAAACGGCCCCATCCAGGGCACAGGCTATGGCGGAACAGCCGGCCAGGACCGCAATGAAACGCTCTATAACGGGCAGGTCTACGGCGGTTACGCGCAGACGCAGCCCGCGCAGCAGTTCCCGCAGCAGCCGTACCAGGATCCGAACGCAGGAGTGAACTACGGCCAGTACCAGCAGCCGTCCCCGTTCGATCCGCAGGCACAGCCGCAGAGCGGCAGCATGATGAATGACCTGAATAACGGCCAGAACTGACAGTAATTACGGCAGCGGGCCCGCCAGGCGCGGTGCCCGCGGCCGCAGCGATAAGCCGGAGGACGTGCGGCGTGCGTTACGCTGCCGCGCAGCCCGGCCTGTCCTTTATGAAGTATGGAACCATCAGCAAAGAGCCGGGGGAAGGCTGTTCTCCGCGAAATGATCCTGCTTGCTGCCTTAGGAGCAGGATGTGTTTTTTTGTATCGGGCGCATATCGCCGTCCCGTGCCTTTTCCACCGGCTGACGGGGCTTGACTGTCCCGGCTGCGGGATCACGAGAATGCTCGTATCCGTACTCGATGGGGATCTCCGGGCGGCGTTCCGGTACAATCCCGCTGCGTTTTTCCTGCTCCCCTGCGTCCTTCTCCTTATCGCGTACCGCGCGTTTAAGTTCGTGCGGACCGGAACGAGAAGCGAGGCAAAATGGGAGAAGGCCGCGGTCATTTTCATGATCTTCGTTTTTGTCGTGTTCGGCATCGTCCGGAACCTGCCGTTTTATCCGTATCCGCTTCCGTAGGAGGGGAGAACTTGAAGAAGAAAAAGGCCAGAAGAACATTATCGGTCATCAGCATCATTCTGGTGCTCGGGATCGCGTATGTACTTTTCTGCATGTCACAGGAGAATTCCCTGATCCGCGAAAACCGCGTCGTCAACGGCGTCAGCATCGCCGGGCGGACGCGCGCCGAGGCGGAGAGCGCGGTGCGGCAGGCGTTTCTCAGGGATTATCAGGATTCGGCATTTACCGTGACGATCGGGGAGGAAAGCTACCGGATCCCGGTCGCCGGCGCCCTCGATATCGACCTTACGGAAGCGCTGTCGGGGACGACGACCAATGCGGATACGCCCTGGTATCTGCGCGGCATCCGTTATGTGCAGGAAAAGACCGGTACAGCCCCGCAGGAAGAGACGCTGACGGTAAGGCCGTACCTCGCCGATCCGGACGTAGTCAGGTCCGCGGTCGAAGCATGCGGGATCGACAGCTATAACAGCCTTGTGCAGAGCAGCTGGACCAATGAAGGCGGCACGATCGTGATCCACAAGGGGAAGAACGGCGAGTCGGCGGACATGGACGCGCTCGCGGACCTTATTCTTTCCAAGATGGAAGAAGGTACGTTTACCGGCACGGTCGCCTGCCCCACGAACGTTGTCGAGGCGGATTCGATCAACGTGATCCAGATCGCCTCCCAGTTCCTCGTCCCGGTACAGGAACCGCGTTTTGCAAGGGACGAGAACGGCGAGCTTATCACGATCCCGGCACAGGAAGGCGCAACGGTCGACCTCATGGCATTCAAAGCCGCCTATGACGCAGCCGGAGACGGCGAAGACGTCACGGTCGAGATCCAGACGGTCAAGCCGTCCATGACGACGGAAGAGTTTGAGCAGACCGTATTCGATACGGAACTCTCTTCTTATTATACGTACGGCGGGACGACCGCCAACAAGGAGATCAACCAGGCGCTTGCGGTATCGACCGTAAACGGCGCGATCCTGCTGCCGGGCGAGGAGTTTTCCTACCTCGGACTCATCGGCGATACCACTCCGGATAAGGGCTACGTGCTCGAGAATGCCTATCAGGAAGGCCGTGTGGTCAAGGAATACGGCGGCGGGATCTGCCAGGTGTCCTCAACGATCTATGCGGCGGTCCTGTATACGGAGATCGAAGTCACGGAGCGGTACAATCACTCCATGCCGGTCGGATATATCCCCTCCGGAATGGATGCGACCGTCAGTTATCCGTCGGCCAACTTCCGCTTTAAAAATACACTTGGCTACCCGATCAAGCTGCAGGTGACCTACGACTACAACGACGGCATGATCCGCGCCGCGATCCTCGGACACCCGAACGGCACCGAGCCGACCATAGAGATCTGGCGCGAGGGCATCGACGTCGGCGAGGATTATTCGTACGGCGTGCAGACGTTCCGCGTATACCTTGACGAGGACGGTGACGTGATCAAGAAGGTCTCCATGGGTTCCAGCCGTTACAAGGAACTCAACTGGAACAAATCCTCGAGCGAAACGGCATAAAAAGCCTGAAAAATAAGGGCTTCCGGCCCCGCGCGGCAAGATGGCCGCGCGGGGCATTTTTTCCACAAATCCACAATATATAGTTTTTACACTTATTTTTGATACAAGATATTGACCTTCCACCCGGCAAGTGCTATTGTAGTAATGCTCGTAAAAAAGCAGTCACTGAAGGGGGAAGGATAACATGTATCAGGTAGTAAAACGCGACGGCAAAATTGCGGAATTCGATATCAGCAAGATCAGCACGGCTATCACAAAGGCCTTCGAGGCCCTGGGAAAACAGTATCATCCCAGCGTGATCGAGCTGATCTCGCTTCATGTTTCGGCGGATTTCGAGAGCAAGGTAAAGGACGGCAAGGTCACGGTCGAAGAGATCCAGGACTCCGTCGAAAAGGTGCTCTCCGAGTCCGGTTACGCGGATGTGGCGAAGGCCTACATCCTGTACCGCAAACAGCGTGAGAAGGTCCGTAACGTCAATTCCGCCCTTCTGAACTATAAAGAACTGGTCGACAACTATCTTAAGATCAACGACTGGCGCGTGAAGGAAAACTCTACCGTCACGTATTCGGTCGGCGGTCTCATTCTGTCCAACTCCGGCGCCATCACGGCCAACTACTGGCTGAGCGAGGTCTATGATGAGGAAATCGCGGAAGCGCACCGCAGCGCGGCGATCCATCTGCACGACCTTTCCATGCTGACCGGCTACTGCGCCGGCTGGAGCCTCAAGCAGCTCATCCAGGAAGGTCTCGGCGGCGTACCCGGCAAGATCACGTCCTCCCCGGCCAGCCATCTTTCCACCCTCTGCAACCAGATGGTCAACTTCCTCGGCATCATGCAGAATGAATGGGCCGGCGCACAGGCATTCTCGTCCTTCGACACCTATCTTGCGCCCTTTGTCCGCATCGACAATCTGTCCCAGAAGGAAGTCAAGCAGTGCATCCAGTCCTTCATTTACGGCGTGAATACGCCGAGCCGCTGGGGCACCCAGGCGCCGTTCTCGAACATCACGCTGGACTGGGTCGTTCCGAACGACCTGAAGAACCTTCCGGCGATCATCGGCGGCAAGGAAGTGGACTTCACCTACGGCGACTGCCAGAAGGAAATGGACATGGTCAACAAGGCCTTCATCGAGATCATGATCGAAGGCGATGCCAACGGACGCGGTTTCCAGTACCCGATCCCGACCTATTCCATTACCCGCGACTTTGACTGGAGCGAGACCGAAAACAACAAGCTGCTCTTTGAAATGACCGCAAAATACGGCACGCCGTATTTCTCGAACTATATCAATTCCGACATGGAACCGAGCGACGTCCGCTCCATGTGCTGCAGACTGCGTCTTGACCTTCGTGAGCTCCGCAAGAAATCCGGCGGCTTCTTCGGCTCCGGCGAATCGACAGGCTCGATCGGCGTCGTGACCATCAACATGCCGCGGATCGCGTATCTTGCGAAGGATGAGGCGGACTTCTACAAGCGCCTCGACAACCTCATGGATATCTCCGCGCGGAGCCTGAAGACCAAGCGTACGGTCATCACAAAGCTCCTCGAGCAGGGCCTCTATCCGTATACCAAGCGCTACCTCGGCACGTTCAGCAACCACTTCTCGACGATCGGCCTCATCGGCATGAACGAAGCCGGCCTCAACGCGAAATGGCTGCGCGCCGACCTTACGGATCCGAAGGTCCAGCGGTTCACGCGCGACGTCCTGAACCACATGCGCGAGCGCCTGTCGGATTATCAGGAAATGTACGGCGACCTTTACAACCTCGAGGCAACGCCGGCGGAATCCACGACCTACCGCTTCGCGAAGCACGACAAGGAACAGTTCCCGGACATCGTCACCGCGAACATGAACGGCACGCCGTATTATACGAATTCCTCGCACCTGCCGGTCGGCTACACGGAGGACATCTTCTCCGCGCTCGACATCCAGGACGATCTGCAGACGCTGTACACCTCCGGCACGGTCTTCCACGCCTTCCTCGGCGAGAAGCTTCCGGACTGGAAAGCGGCCGCGAACCTGGTCCGCAAGATCGCGGAGAACTACAAGCTGCCGTATTATACGATGTCTCCGACCTATTCGGTCTGCAAGAACCACGGGTATCTGACCGGCGAGCAGTTCGTCTGCCCGTACTGCGGAGAGAAGACGGAAGTCTACAGCCGCATCACCGGCTACTACCGTCCGGTCCAGAACTGGAACGACGGCAAGGCGCAGGAATACAGGGACCGCCGCGTCTATGAGATCGGCCGTTCGCACCTCCGCCACACGGGCCCGAACCCGGCACCGGTCGATCTGCCGCGCGCAGAGGCCGTGATCCCGGCCGCGGCAGCCGCTCTGGCACCGCAGGCAGCACCGGCAGAAGCCGCGCCGAAGGCAGCGCCTGTTCCGGCACCGGCCGCAGCGGAAGCAAAGTGCGCCGACGCGAACGTCCTGCTTTTCAAGACCCCGACCTGCCCGAACTGCAAGGCGGCCGCGGCGCTTCTTGACCGCGCGGGTGTTGCCTACACGGCCCTTAACGCGAACGAGGAAAAGGAACTTGTCGAAAAGTTCGGCGTAAAGCAGGCGCCGACCCTGGTCCTGATCAACGGGGATTCGTTCGAGAAATACCGCGGCGTCTCCGATATCAAGGGCTGGTTAATGAAGAAATAAGCCAGGGGAGCATTTTTTGATATCGCTGCGTCCCGCTTCCGTGCGGGGCGCAGCCTTTTTCGCAGGGAGGAGAAGAGATATGTATGACGTGATCGTAGTCGGCGGAGGACCGGCCGGCATGACGGCGGCGCTCTATGCGCAGCGGAACGGCAAGAGCGCACTGGTGATCGAGAAGAGCGGGTTCGGCGGACAGATCACACATTCACCGAAGATCGAAAACTTCCCGGGTTTCGTTTCCATCAGCGGCAACGAACTCGCGGACAAGATGCTCGAGCAGATCCTTGCGCAGGGCGCGGAGATCGAATTCGAAACGGTCACCGGCGTGCGTACGGAAGACGGCGTCAAGGTGGTGGAAACGGAAGAGGGGAGCCGCTTCGAAGGCAGGAGCGTGATATTGGCGACCGGTGTGAAACACCGGCTCCTCGGACTTCCGGGCGAGGAAGAACTCATCGGCGAAGGGATCTCCTTCTGCGCGGTCTGCGACGGGGATTTCTATGCGGGGAAGACCGTCGCGGTGATCGGCGGCGGCAATTCGGCGCTGCAGGAAGCGATCCTTCTCGCGGGCAAGTGCAAAGAAGTCATCATGCTGCAGGATCTGCCGTTCTTTACCGGCGAAGAAAAACTGCAGGAAGTCCTGTTCGCCTTCCCGAACGTCCGCGCTTATACCGGTGTCGGCGTCGCGGAATACCTGACCGGAGAGAACGGTCTTCGCGGCGTCCTTATGGAATACCGGGAAGGCGGCCGCCGGGAAGAGATCGCCTGCGACGGCGTCTTCGTCGCGATCGGCCTTATTCCGGAGAACGGCGCCTTTGCATCGAATGCGGATCTTGACGAACGCGGGTATTTCGACGCGGACGAAAGCTGTATGACGAAGACGCCGGGCGTTTTCGTCGCCGGTGACTGCCGCAGGAAAAACATCCGGCAGGTCACGACGGCGGCGTCCGACGGCGCGACGGCCGCGCTGGCCGCCTGCCGGTACCTGAACGGACTGTAAGAGAAAAGATACAGGCCGCGGCCGGTATCGGTGCGGACGGCATATCGAAAAACAGTGCAGGCGCTGCCTGAGAATATAAAAAAGCACCGTATTCCGTAAAGGAGTACGGTGTTTTTAAGTCTAAAGACGGCGGCCGGGACCTGCGGTCACTTTCTGTGCGGGAAAGTAAGCGCGGGCCGGTAGTGCTCGAAGATCACGACGTCATTCTCCGGTTCGTGCCCTTCTTCATGGCTCGTCCAGCACACGCGCATCGCGCCGAGCTTCTCGGCAAGCCGGATCGTAAACGGTTTCTCCGCGAGCCGGTAGGCGATGAACTGCGGACGGCCGAGCCAGTTGAGCAGGCCGTTGCTCATGAGGAACGCGTTTACTTTGGACTGTTTGCCGTAGTCGTCGGACGTCGTGGCCAGCTGGCCGCGCAGAATATAGGGCGCCTGCAGGTAGAACCAGCGGACGATCCGCGGATCGAAGCTCTCGATGCAGAACGGTCCCTGATAGCGCGTCAGCATGCCCCAGGTCTTTTCGCAC
>JAFOIS010000084.1 GCA_017420605.1 Lachnospiraceae bacterium
GCTTCCGTGACGTGTACCGGCAGTCGCCGACCGACTTCCGGAAAATGCCCGTCCTCAGGCCGAGGCCGTAGCGCCGGAGCACGCCGGCTCGTCTGCCGGATGGCGGCGCCGGAAATATAGACCGTATCTTCCGCGTCCGTCTTTTGTCAAGATATTTCTCGCGCCTTTTCCCAAGATGTATTATAATGACACAGGGAGCCGGTCTCCGGCTCTGTTTTTCTATTGAAAAAACCGGGTATCGGACCTGTCCGGGCCGGTACGGGAAGGGGAAGAGTATGGGCGAAGCATTCCGTATGCCGGACGCGCCCGGCGGGGTAGTATACCGCCTGCGCGCGAATGAGATCCACGCAAGACACTCCGAGGGTTCTTTCCTGCGTCTTTGTGACGGCAGGATCCTGTATGCCTACAGTCTGTTTTCCGGCAGCGCCGGAGACGATGATCCTTCCAATATCGCGGTCGTGACGTCCGCCGATGAAGGCAGTACGTGGACGGAACCGCGCATCGTTCTCCGGGCGGAGGATTTCGGGACGCACAACATTATGAGCGTATCGCTCATCCGGCGGCTCGACGGGAGCATCGGCCTCTTCTTCGGCGGCAGGATGGTGTCCACGCAGTCGCATCATTTCATGGCGGTGTCGACGGACGAGGGAGAGACGTTCGGCAGGATCGTATCCTGCACGCTTCCGGACCGCGGCGGCTATTATGTTCTCAATAACGACCGCGTCATCCGTCTCCGCAGCGGCCGTCTTATTATGCCGCTCGCCTATCACCGCGGCGGCTGCGGCTTTTACCGGGAAGACCCGGTATATTTCGAATCCCGTTCCTATGCGACGTTCCGCATTTCCGACGACGACGGGGAGACCTGGCATGAAGCGGCGGATATCGTAACGCCGCCTTTCGGAGATACCTTCACAGGCCTTCAGGAGCCCGGTGTCGTCGAGCTTGCAAACGGCGTGCTCTTCGGCTGGTGCCGCACCGATAAGATGTACCAGTACTGCTTCCGCTCCTTTGATCAGGGCGAACACTGGACGGCGGCCGAACCGAGCCAGTTCACGTCTCCGGACTCGCCGCTGCAGATCCGCAAAAGCCCCGAAGACGGAACGCTCCTTGCGGTCTGGAACCCGATCCCGAATTTTAACGGAAGATATATCTATCCGGGAACGAACGGCCGCACGCCGATCGCATGCGCCCGGAGTTTTGACGACGGCGTAAGCTGGACGAAGCCGTACCTTCTCGAGGGGGACGACCGGAGCGGCTACTGCTATCCGGCGATCCTCTTTACCGGAAACGGGGAAGCGCTGATCAGCTACAGCTGCGGCTGGCAGAAGAACAAATACTGCCCGGGCGACACGGCGTTTTTCCGCCTCCGTTATCAGGAGATCCCGCGCGAAGTGCGGACGCGTTCCTTCTTCGCACCGGTCAGCGAAGACATGAAGCCGTAAGGAATGGAGGAGACAGCCCGATATGAAGATAGAATATCGTCTGAAAACGGATGTGCTTGTAGTCGGTATGGGCGGCGCGGGGATCCGCGCGGCGATCGAAAGCGCCCGCGGCGGGGCGGATACGGTCCTTCTGGGGAAAGCCGCCTTCGGACGGACCGGGGCTACGTTTTATCCCGGCACGAACGGCTGGGGCGTGCAGGCGGTCCTCTTTGAAGGGGATTCCGAAGAACATTTCCTGGAAGAGATCCTGGACGCCGGCGCCGGCTGCGCCGATCCGAAGCTCGCGCGCGTTCTTGCGTACGGGGCGACGGAACGCTTCCATGAGCTCGAGGAGATGGGACTTCATTTCGAGCGGCACGAAGACGGCACGTATAAGAGCGTCATTCCGTGTTTCGGAAAACGCCTGCGCGGCTCTTCGACGCTCGGGCTCGGGAAGATCCGTCTTGTGATGTGGAAGCAGCTCATGAAGGCCGGAGTGTCCGTGCTCGAAAACACGGAGATCCTGCATCTGGTGAAGAAGGACGGCGCCGTCGTCGGCGCGGTCGGCCTGGACGCGCTGGACGTGCCGTTTTATATCGCGGCGAAGGCCGTGGTGCTGGCGACGGGCGGCGGCTGCGGCATTTATAAGTATTCCCTCGCGACGCCGGACGAGACCGGCGACGGTTACCAGCTCGCGCTGGACGCGGGCGCAAGGCTCATCAACCCGGAAATGATCCAGTTCATCCCGGGCCTTACGAAGCCGGTGAAAAAGCTCCTGTTCCAGGAAAAGAACCTGACGACCTGTCCGAAGTTCCTGGACAAAAACGGGAAGGATATTCTGCCGGCATATCTCCCCGAAGGACTCAGTGAAGAAGAGTGCCTTACGATCCGCGCGAAGCACGGGCCGTTCACCACGGCGGATCAGAGTTTTTACGTCGATTACGCGATGTATGAGGAGGCGGCGAAGGGCAACGCCACGGAAAGCGGCGGCATTCACATTTCCTATGCGCCGGAGGTGGCATACAGTACCGACTGGACCGTGACGGACTGGCTGAAATGGATGCATGAACGCGGCGTCGATCCGGTCGGGGAAGGGTTCGACATGATCCCGCACGCGCAGTGCTTCAACGGCGGCATCTATATCGATGAAAAGGCGTACGCCGGCGTTCCCGGACTCTACGCGGCCGGGGAGACGGCGGGCGGGCCGCACGGCGCGGACCGGCTTGGCGGCGCGGCGATGGCGGCGACGCAGGTCTTTGGCAAGCTCGCCGGCGAAAACGCGGCCGCCTATGCGAAGGAAGCGAATCTTCCGGAGATCTCCGATATGGAGATCGAAGCGCAGCTGGATGAAAAGTTCGGCCGTCCGGAAGGGGAACTGATAGATATGGAGGCGGCCATGGAGGAGATCCGTGAGATCATGTGGCTGTCCGGCGCGATCGTGCGGAACGAAGAGCGCGTACGGTACGGCCTTTCGAGGATCGCCGCCATCGAGGAGCGCTTCAGCCCGGCCCTGCAGCTGGAAAAAGGCGGCCGTGTGAAAGCGGTAAACGATCTTATCAGCTACATTACGACGGCA
>JAFOIS010000085.1 GCA_017420605.1 Lachnospiraceae bacterium
CAGATGTTCTCGTAATGTCCGTCCTTCATGCGGAAGCCGGCCGGAATGACGCCCAGCGGCGTAAACCCGAGTCTCTCATAGAGATGCCTTGCGCGGAGATTGTTCTCCACGACAGCGTTGAACTGCAGGATCCTGAATCCGAACTCTTTGCCCTTCATCAGGCAGTCCCGCACGAGTTTCTCGCCGATCCCTTTTCCGCGGACCTCCGAAGCGACAGCGTAGCTTGCGTTGCAGATATGCCCGCAGCGCCCGACGTTGTTCGGATGCAGGATATAGAGCCCCAGGACGCGGCCGTCCGCCTCCGCCGCCGCGGTATAGGTCTGCGACGCGAAAAAGTCCGCGCCGCTTTGCCGGTCGAGATAATCTTCCTGCGGAAAGGCAACGCCTTCCTCCACAACTTCATTCCAGATCCGGATGAGGTCATCCAGATCCTCCTGTTTATACTGTCTTACCGTGATCTCCATATCTTCTCTTTCTCTTCCGCATATCCCGGTGCTGCTATCATTGTAAAGTGCCGCGGCGCTTTTTTCAACTTAAGCCGTAATTCGAAGCTGACCTCTGTCACATGATCTGCGCCCGCAGCCCTTTGACCCGCCGGATACGTCTTAGGCGCTGTCTTTACACCGGAGACACTTGTGTATATAATGAGAATAGTTTTTTGTACAGCTGCCGCTTTCCTGCAATAATGCGATAAAGCGGCAGGGAGCCGGTCACAGGCAGTGTTCGGTTTGCAGGCACGATGCTTTTCGTGCATTGCCGAACCGCCGGTCAGTATAAGAAAGGAGAACAGAATGGCAGCTGAATGGGCGGTGAAGATCAGAGATGCCGCAGATGCGCTCGCGCCGCAGCTCCGGGAATGGAGGGAGGCCCTCCACCGGCATCCGGAGCTTGGCCTGGAGACGCCCTGGACGCAGGAATACGTATGGAACGAACTGGTGAAACTCGGCTGTGAGCCGAAGAAATGCGGCCAGGCCGGCATCACGGTCCTGCTCGGAAAAAAGGAAGGAAAGGTCTTCCTCCTCCGTGCGGACATGGACGCTCTCCCGCTGACCGAAGTTTCGGAAGAGAGTTTCTGCTCGCAGAATCCCGGAAAGATGCATGCCTGCGGGCATGACATGCATACGGCCATGCTGCTCGGCGCCGCAAAGATCCTGAAGGAAAATGAAGACCTTCTCGAAGGCCGGGTGAAACTGATGTTCGAGTCGGGCGAAGAGACCGGCAACGGCGCGTCGGACATGATCGCCGGCGGTGTGCTCGAGGATCCGAAGGTCGACGCCGCGGAAATGATCCATGTGGCTGCAGGCGCCCCGTTCCCGACCGGGCTTCTGCTGATTCCGCAGGGCGGGACGGGCGCATCCGCGAGCTGCTGCTTTAAGATCACCGCCACCGGAAAAGGCGGACACGGCGCCATGCCTTCTGTCTGCGTCGACCCCATTACCGCGCTGTGCCATATCCACAGCGGGATCGAGGAGATCTTCGCCCGCGAGGCCGAACTGTGCGATTTCCTTGCGATCACGGTCGGGCAGTTCCATGCGGGCAACGCGCCGAACGTCATTCCGAATACCGCGGAAATGTCCGGCAGCATCCGCACGATGAGCGTTGAAAAAATGAAATGGGCGCAGCAGAGGATCCGTGAGATCGCGGAAGCGATCGCGGAAGCATACCGCGCGAAGGCGGACGTCGAATACACGGGATTCCTGCCTCCGCTGATCGCGGACAAAGACACGGCGGACAGCGCCGCGTCGTACCTTGCCGAGATCTTCGGCAGCGGCGCCATGCGGATCCCTTCGGATACGAGAGGCGGCGGCAGCGAAGACTTTGCCTTCATTTCCGCGGAAGTGCCTTCCGTGCCGCTCTTCCTCGCGGCGGGCAACGCAAACGAAGGTTATAAATACCCTGCGCATCATCCGGGAGTCCGGTTCGACGAGACGGCGCTGCCGCGCGGGACCGCGGCCCACGTCTACATCGCGATGCGCTGGCTGGAAGAACACAAATAGAACTGCTGAGAGGGGGTTTTCATTATGAACGGCAGTACCGTAGCAAACAGTCCGCTGCTCTACATCCTGATCGCCGTGGGACTTGCGTCGATCGTGGTGTACGCTCTGATCTCGATCAAAAAGGCAAAGGCCTGCTGTCTCGATCAGGGCATCAGCAAAGAAAAGATCCGGGAAGTCATCATTTCCACCATTTCCGCCTCGATCGTACCGTCGCTCGCGATCCTGATCGGGTTCCTGCTGCTTGCGAACTCGCTGGGATCGGCCTGGCCTTGGTGGCGCCTTTCTGTCATCGGCGCGCTGCAGTATGAGACCATGGCCGCGACGTATGCGACGTCGTCCATGAAGATCGAGCTCGGCAGCCTTCTCTCCGGCCCGGCAAGCAACTTCACCGGCGTTATGATCGTCATGACGCTAGGCATCATTACCGGCCCGATCATCACCGCGTTCACGGCGGAAAAATATTCGACCGGCCTTATGAAGGCCAAGAGCAGCAGCGACTGGGGCAATATCGCCATTACCTCCATCCCGCTCGCGGTCGTAGCCGTCTACGTCCCGCTCCTGCTCTTCTCAAGCGTGCCGTCCGCGGCGACTTTCCTCGTAAGCGTTGTCGTGACCGTCCTGTGCGCCATGCTTTCCATGAAAGTAAAATGGCTCGGCAGCTTCACGATCGGCCTCGCGATGATCGCGGGCGTCGCCGCCGGCGTCCTTGTCGAAACGCTGATGAAATAATACAGGAGGTGTGAAATGAAAAAGAAAGACGAAACTCCGAAGGCCTCCTTCGCCCTGCATCCGTTCGTCCGCTGGGCGCATAAGACCGGCCGTGTGTTCACGCTGGTATTCATGGTCTATACGATCCTGATCCCGCTCGTCATGTGCATCGTATACAATGCCTGGCCGTCGTTCATGCAGATCCTGCCCGGCACCGCGACGCTTCTTGCGATGCTCGGCGTCCAGGGTGTAATCGAGATCGCGTACGAGACCCCGATCCTCGGCTCCTCGAGCTACCTGTCGAACGTCACCGGCAACATCATGAATCTGAAGATCCCGTGCGCGCTCAACGCGCAGAAGATCGCGGCCGTTGAGAACAATACGGCGGCCGGCGACGCGATCGCGCTGATCTCGACCAGCGTCTCCTCCATCGTCACCATCATCGTTCTGGTGATCGGCCTCTTCCTGGTCATCCCGCTCCGTCCGTTCCTGGAGTCGGAGATCGCCTCCAGCGCGAGCAATTACCTGATGGCCGCGCTGTTCGGCTGCATCATGGTCGGCTTCCTTGCGCCGCAGCAGGGCGGATCTGTCATCAAGAACAAGCTCCTCATCGCGGCCGCGCCGTTCTTCATCACGATGATCCTTGCCATTACCGGCATGCTGCAGACATCCGCAGCGGTCGCCATGATCATCATTTCCATCCCGATGTGCCTTCTCATCGGCCGGATCCTGTATAAGAAGGGTATCGTCCGCGTGGAGCACAGGGCAAAGCCGGAGGCCGCCGGCGCACCGGCAGATACGGAAAGCAAAGCGGAATAAACACAGCGGTGCCGGAGATGATCCCGGGAGGATGAAGAGATGATCGACCTTACGGTCAACCGACAGGGGCTTGCCCACAATATTGAAACCGCACGGGAGCGGGGCATCATCATCCCGACGGTCGCACAGATGCGGGATCCCTCAAGGATCCCCGAAGCGATCCGCGAAAAACTCTCCTCCGTCGGCCTTTGGGATGTCGATCCGCTGAACCTGTTCCGCATTTCCTGGAAAAACGAAGCCAAAACGTCCGGCGGGCAGTTCCAGAGCATTCCGAACTATGTGGACTTCCCGCCGGTCCTCACGGGCGTCCCCTGCCGCATCATCGCCGCGGCTGGAAAGTGGTTCCCGACCGGCTGCCACAAAGTCGGCGCCGCCTTCGGATGTCTTGCGCCGCGCCTCGTGACAGGCCGCTTTGACGTACAGCGCCACAAAGCCGTCTGGCCGTCCACGGGCAACTACTGCCGCGGCGGCGTCTTCAATTCACGCCTTCTCGGCGCGCAGAGTGTTGCGATCCTGCCGGAGGGCATGAGCCCCGAACGCTTTGCCTGGCTGCATGAGATCGGCGCTGAGGTGATCGCGACCCCGGGTACCGAGTCCAACGTCAAGGAGATCTTCGACAAGACGAATGAACTGCGGCAGGATCCGCAGTATATGATCTTCAACCAGTTTGAGGAAATGGGCAACGTGCTCTGGCATTACAACGTGACCGGCAATGCGCTTGCCGACCTTTTCGAAGGTGTAAAACGGCCCGGCGAACGTCTGGCCGGCTGCTGCTTCACCTCGGGCTCGGCAGGCACGCTCTCCGCCGGAGACCGGCTGAAGGACCTGTACCCTCAGATGAAGATCGGCGCCGGCGAGGCGCTGCAGTGTCCGACGATCCTCCGCAACGGCTTCGGGAGCCACCGGATCGAAGGGATCGGCGACAAGCATATCCCGTGGATCCACAATGTCAGGAATACGGACATGGCCATCGCGATCGACGACGAGGATCCCCGTCGGCTTCTCCGGCTCTTCAATACGGACGCGGGACGCGCGTATCTTAAAGACGGGGCCGGGCTGGATCCGGAGCTTATCGAGAAACTCTCCTGGCTCGGCATTTCCGGGATCGCAAACGTGCTCTGCTGTATCAAAATGGCGAAATACTACGAGCTTTCGTCAAACGACGTCCTCGTGACCGTCCTTACCGATTCCGCTGCGATGTACGGAAGCCGGATCCGGGAGCTCGGCGAAGAGGATGCCGCGGCCGGCAAGACCTATACCGGAACTTCGGCCATGCTCGACCATCATCTCCATATACTCGGCCTGAAGACCGACAATATGCTCGAACTTACCTATGCGGAACGGAAACGCGTGCACAATCTCAAGTATTATACCTGGGTCGAGCAGCAGGGAAAAACAGCCGAAGAACTCGACGCGCTCTGGTATGATACGGAAAATACCTGGGATGCGGCACATGCCGGGGCGGATACGCTTGATGCGCTGATCGAAGCATTCAATGAAGAGACAGGGCTGCTGAAGCGCCTGTAAACGAAACATGAAAAAAGCGTCAGATCCTATAGCAGAAAAAGGTGCGGCGATGAAGCCGCACCTTTTATTATTCTGCATGTCCGTTTACTTTGCGATCGTTTGCTGCGGGATCATTTCCCGCGAGGATCCCCGGACTAGAAGATCAGATGCGTCACGAACGCGGCGACCCAGGCCACGAAGCACTGCCACACCACAACGATGACCGCCCACTTCGGACCGAGTTCCCGGCGGATCGAGGCGATCGCGGCGACGCAGGGCGTATAAAGCAGGCTGAACACCAGAAGGGACGCGGCCGCGCCGGTATCGATAAGCGTTGTGATCGCGCTCCCGAAGAGCAGTTCCATCGTCGCGACGACGCTCTCCTTGGCAAGGAAGCCGGATATAAGCGACGTGCAGATCCGCCAGTCCCCGAGGCCGAGCGGCGCAAAGAGCGGCACCAGGACGCCCGAGACGGCCGCCAGGATGCTGTCCTTCGAATCCGCGACGATATTGAGCGAAGCGTTGAAATGCTGCAGGAACCAGATCACGATCGTCGCGACAAGGATCACGGAGAAGGCGCGCTGCAGGAAGTCCTTCGCCTTTTCCCACAGAAGCCTGAGCACGTTCATGGGTCCCGGCAGACGGTAATTCGGCAGCTCCATGACGAACGGCACCGGCTCCCCGCGGAAAAGCGTCTTCTTATAAAGCAGCGCCGCCAGGATCCCGAAGAGGATGCCGAGGACGTAGAGCCCCGTCATGATGAAGCCCCCTTTTCCGGGGAAGAAGGCGCTGACAAAGAACGCGTAGATCGGGAGCTTCGCCGTGCAGCTCATGAACGGCGTAAGCAGGATCGTCATTTTCCGGTCGCGTTCACTGGGCAGCGTCCGCGTCGACATGACGGCCGGCACCGTACAGCCGAACCCGATGAGGAGCGGCACGATGCTCCGGCCGGAAAGACCGATCTTGCGGAGAAGCTTATCCATCACGAAGGCGACGCGGGCGATATAGCCGCTGTCTTCAAGAAGCGACAGGAAGAAAAAGAGCGTCACGATGATCGGAAGGAAGCTTAAGACGCTGCCGACGCCGGTAAAGATCCCGTCGATGATGAGGCTGTGGACGCCCGTATTGACGTTCATCGACGTAAGCAGTCCGTCGACGAGCACCGTCAGCGCGTCGATCCCTTTCTCCAGAAGCTCCTGGAGGAAGGCGCCGATCACGTTGAAGGTCAGGAAGAACACGGCCGCCATGATCGCGATGAACATCGGGATCGCCGTATATTTGCCGGTCAGCAGCTGATCGATCTTCTGGCTTCGGATATGCTCGCGGCTTTCGTGCGGCTTGTGCACGGTCTGCTCCACGACCCTGCTGATATAGGCAAAGCGCATATCCGCGATCGAAGCGCTCCGGTCGAGGCCGCGTTCGCGCTCCATCTGCAGCGTGATATGCTCGAGCATTTCCTTTTCGTTCTGATCGAGGTCCAGCGCCTCCAGGATCCTGTCGTCCCCCTCGACCACCTTGCTTGCGGCGAACCGCGTCGGGATCTCCGCCCGCTTCGCGTGGTCTTCGATCAGATGACGTACCGCGTGGAGGCAGCGGTGGACCGCGCCGCCGTGATCGTTTTCATCGCAGAAATCCTGCCGCAGCGGCTTTTCCTGATAATGCGCGACGTGGACGGCATGGCGCACCAGCTCGTCGACGCCCTGGTTCTTCATCGCGGAAATGGGAACGACAGGCACGCCGAGCATCATTTCCATCTTGTTGATGTCGACAGACCCGCCGTTGCCGACGAGCTCGTCCATCATGTTCAGTGCGACGACGACCGGGATATCCAGCTCCAGAAGCTGCATCGTAAGATAGAGATTGCGCTCGATATTGGTCGCGTCGACGATATTGATGATCGCCTTCGGTTTTTCCTTCAGGACGAAGTCGCGGGACACAAGCTCCTCGCTCGAATACGGCGACATGGAATAGATCCCGGGCAGGTCGGTGATGCGCGTGTTTTCGTGCCCGCGGATCACGCCGTCCTTGCGGTCGACGGTGACGCCCGGGAAGTTGCCGACATGCTGGTTCGCGCCCGTCAGCTGGTTGAACAGCGTCGTCTTGCCGCTGTTCTGGTTGCCGACCAGCGCGTAAGTCAGGATCGTATCGTCCGGGAGCGGATCGCCGCTTCCCTTCGGATGGAAGCGCCCCTCTTCGCCGAGGCCGGGGTGTTCCGTCTTCTTTTTGTGCCGCGCGGAAGCTGCGCCCTCTCCCGCTGCCCTGCCGGCTTTTCCGCCCGGCTTTTTTTCCGTATCGTCCGCCGTGCTGTCCGGACCGGCGGCATGGACAGATCCGGTCTCCGACCCGTCTGCTTCCGGCGCCTCATCCGCACACAGCTCGATCCCGATCTTCGCGGCGTCCGCAAGGCGGAGCGTCAGTTCATAATCGTGGATCCGAAGTTCCATCGGGTCGCCCATCGGTGCCAGGCGCACCGTTTCGACCATAACACCCGGAATAAGCCCCATATCCAGGAAATGCTGTCGGAGCGCCCCCTCGCCTCCGACTTCTTTCACCAGTGCCCGCTGTCCGATCCCAAGCTCCTGCAACGTCATTTTTCCGTATCCCCCTCCGGTCCGTAATGCAAACCATATACGAAACACAGCACACCGCCCCGGTCCCCTTTCCGGCACCGCTGCGGTCCGCCATTTCCTCCTTTTAGCCCGAATAAATCATAACACATTTCCATGCCTCCATACAGCCGTAAAAGGGCATTGACTTTCCTTCAAAATAAAAATATAGTTTAATACAGGAAATGAGAAACCCGTGAGGTCCGTTATGAAATCCCGCTCCCTCCTTTGGCTTCTGTCCGCACTTCTTATCATTGTCCTGCTTGCCGGCTGCGGCGGCGCAAAATCCGTCAGCAGCGCCGATTCCGAACCTGTATGGTACGATTCATCCGACCAAAGCAGCGATGAAAGCACGCTCCCCGAGAGATGCGACCCGTCGATCACTTTCCATGACGTCATCATTCCCATCGGCGATCTCTTTGTCTGGGAAGAGAATACGGCCGAACGCTGCATCATTTACCGGGAAGGTCTCGGCAGGATATATCTGACAAGGGAGGAGATCGCACCCGAAAAAGTCGATCTTGCCTATCAGCGCACCTCCGACGATGAACATGAATACTGGAAATACGAGTCGCCGGCGATCGGCCTCTATGACTGCGAGACCAGCATCCATCAGGACGATTCCGCCACCTTCCTTACCCGCTTCTATGTGGAAGGCGGCCTCTATGAACTGAGTTTCCTGGCTTCTTCCCCCGCGGATATCCCCTGGTGCTACGAGTGGTTTGTCGACCTTATGAACGGCATCCGTCCCACCGATGAGGCGGCGGCCGGAATAGCGGCTTCGCAGACAGAAAACGCACAGTCCGAAACGACCTCTTCCGACACGGCTTCCTCCGAGACGGCTTCTTCCGCGGAAGAGGAGCCGGCAGAAGAGACGATCCACTGGCCTGACCTGATCCGCCAGCTCAACGGTGCGGAGAGTTCGGAATTTGAAGCCCTGTACGCCGAAGCCATGGAAAAGATCGAACGGCTGGGCCTTCAGGACGATTGGGACGCCGTCTGCCGCAGCGCCTCCGCCTACCTTGACTACACAAACGACGAGTATCTTTACGAGATCGGCGAAAACTACCGCTTCCACAGCAACTACGGTCCGACCTTCCCGGGTCTTCCGGAAGGCGTTTATCTGAGCAACATCTGCCGGGCGCTTGAAAATGCCGGACTGGACACGCCGCTTATGGAGAAGATCTATACCCCCGGCAATAAGCTGCGGCCGTCCTCCGCGGTATGGAAGCGGGATATGCTTTCTCTCCGCGGTTATCCGGAGACCGCGCCGGAACGGGAACCCGGGGATCCGATCCGTGTCCTTGTCGTGTATCTCGGCGACATCGTCATCGTTGACCGCACGGGCATGGTGACCCTTACCCCGGATTACGCGGATGAAATGATCGAAGATGTCACTAAACTGTGGGATCAGTTCTTCGCCGATATCGAAGGCGCTTCCCTGGACGATGCTTCCTATCCGGTCGACGATCCGGAGGATATGCCGCGGGTGCAGATCGTTACGGATCCCGAACAGGCCGACGTTATCCTCCGTTACGATCTGGAGTATCCCTTCGCCGGATCCTACGGACCGACCGGCGGCCTGAGCGTTTATAACTGCCATGTGGATGTCAGTATCCGGAAGGCGGATGAAACCGAATATCTCCAGTTCCACTACGAGCATAACGCGGGAAATTCCGTTTCGGCTCGCAGCGGCTCGACGAAACTCTGGATGCACATCCCGGACGATATCGACAATGAGATCGGGACCACGATCCTGTCGTGGTTCCCGGACGTATAAGATTTTCCTGCTTATTCCTCAAAGCATTGATACTGCGTCAGTATGTATCTGCCCGTCTCGTAGAGCAGGCTCTCCGCGCGGCGTCTCAGTTCCAGAGAAGTATGCGGAAGATAGCACTCCGTCACAGACGGCAGGCGGCTTCGTCTATGAAATGCAGCCTCGCCGAGGGAAAACATGCACGTCGCCTCAAACGTGAAATACCCTTTGTATCCGGCCCCAAGAAGCCCCTGCATTACCGCGTCCAGATCGAGCGTCCCCATAAAAGGAGCGAGATGATCGTCATGTTCACCGAAATTATCCTGGATATGCACAGCCCGCAGATGGTCCCCCAGCGCAAGTATCTCCGCTGCCTGATCCAGCCCCTCGATGTTGGCGTGGCCGGCGTCCCAGCAGGCGTGCAGGAGCGGATGGCCGCAGAAATCCAGGAAACTCCGGATCTCTTCCCCTGTCCGGAAATAATACCGGCCACCCATGTTCCACTGGTCGATATTCTCCACCAGTACGTTGACGTTGTATTTTTCCATATACGGATACAGGGCTTCATAATAGGCCCTGGCCGCCGGAAAGTACCGTTCCCGGTCATCCGGATACCGCAATTCCGGAGAGTGTACGCTGTGGATCACGAGGTTCGGGATCCCCAGTTCCCCGCATGCGGCAATCGAGCGCTGCAGCGCCAGCGGCCCGGTCTTCTCGTTGGCGGCCGGGTTCACGGCCGAAGGATTCAGGGCATTGTAGCTCGGCGCGTGCGCCTGCACGAACGTGAAGCCCAGCTTTGCCGCCTCATTTGCCGCGTCATACACGTCACGCATCCAGTCATCGGAAAGAAACGGTGAACCGGGATAGATCGTCCAGTAAAAGTCAAAGTCGAGATACCGGAAACCGGTTCCCTCATATGCCCGGACGGCCTCCGCCCAGTTTTCCGTATAGCCCCTCAGATCCGCAATGGTCGTCGCAAGTTTCATATGGCGCTCCTTTCCTGATCCTGCCTTATTATTATAAAAGACGGTTTATTACATATTTTATCATTCTGCAGGATCACGATAAAGCGGTTTATCCTGCGGATTGCGGTGCATTTCCGCAGGGAGTATAATTATATAGTTAAGGCGGCTGCAAAAGCCGGGAGAGGAGGATGGCATATGCTGAAAAACAACAACGTCCAATCCGTTATACAGAAACCCCGAAGGACCTGGGTCGACGCGCTGGATATTTACAGCCAGTATTTCCACGCGCACTGCAATTCCCGCGGATCGGAGCGCCGGGCAGCGCTCGTGAGGCTTACCGCGCTGAAGGACGCGGAAGGCGTGCTGGCCTATCAGATCAGCGCATCTTTTATGCCGTTCGAAGATGAAGAGGACTTCCGGGTGCCGAACGACGTGCTTGCGGAACGCATCGTCCATGACGGCATGAAAAAAAGAGCAAAGAAAAAGGAAGAAGAACTTCTTTCCGTGATCCGGGATGAGATCGACGCACTGCTGCCGTCTCTTCGGGCGGAAGCGGAAATTTTCTGGGACCGCCCGCTCCGCGACGCCAGATACGCGTAAACGAAAAGAGCCCATAAGATAAAGGGCCCATAGGATAAAGGGAACCATACGATGTCTGCCGGAAAGAACATGCAGGAACAGGATAACGGCTCTATCTTCAGCGCCGCCGCAAGGCAGCGCGAAAGTCTCCGTGCCGGTATCTTCGGACTTCTTGCGAACGTGCTGCTCTCCGCGATCAAGCTTGCGGCGGGGCTTCTTTCCCGCTCCGTCTCGATCATTGCGGACGCGGCGAACAGTATGTCCGACGCTTCCTCGAGCATCCTGTCCCTGATCGGCGTCCGGCTTTCCGCGAAACCCGCAGATGAAGAGCATCCTTTCGGACACGGAAGGATCGAATACCTTTCCGCGCTGTTCATTTCGATCGTCATGATCCTGGTGGGGTTTTCGTCCCTCTGGACCGGCATACGCAAGATCATTTCCCCGGAACTGACGAGCTTCGGCATTCTTCCGCTTGCGATCCTTCTGGTCTCCGTCCTTATCAAGTGCGGCCTGGCCTTCTTCTACGGCCAGCAGGCGCGGAAACTGTCTTCCGCGGTGCTTTCTGCTGCCGCCGTCGACGCGCGCAACGACCTCCTTGTGACCGGCGCTGCGATTGTCGTCATGCTTGTCGAAAAATATTTTCAGATCCCCGTCGACGGCTACGTCGGTACGGCAGTTTCGCTCTTTGTTATCGTTTCCGGCTTCTCCGTCATGAAGGATACGACGCTTCCGCTGATCGGCGAAGCGCAGAATCCGGAACTCTGTGAAAAGATCTCTTCCCTTGTGGAAAGCACGGAAGGCATCCTGGGCACGCATGACCTCATCGTCCACAGCTACGGGCCGGACCGGCACATCGCCTCGATCCACGCGGAGGTCGCCAGTACGCTTTCGCTGGAGGAAGCGCACCGCATCGCCGACGCGGCCGAGCGCGCCGTGCGGGATAAACTGGGCGTGCAGCTCGTGATCCATGCGGACCCGGTATCCGAAAACGATCCTGTGATCGAGACCGCAAAAAAAGAACTCGAGACGGTTATTTCCCGTCTCGACCCTTCTCTTACCTATCATGATTTCCGCGTAGTGCACGGGAAATCGCATATCAATCTCGTATTTGACCTTGTCCTGCCCTATTCGTACGACGCATCCCGCCAGGAGGCTCTTGTGCAGGAACTCAAAGCCGCCATGCAAAAGAGCGATCCTCGGTACCACTGCCATATCACCTGCGACCGGAAATAACCCGTATCCCGCATGATGCCGCAATAAGAATAAACCGCATTCTGCCGTGAGTCTTATAATTCGGCAGAATGCTGGCCTATCTGTATACGCACGTGAGTTACTGCGTTGCTCTCACGCACACGCGTCACTGCGAGTATTATCATGCACGCGCGTCACTTTGATTTAAATGAAATAGCGCTCGAACTGCAGCTGCAGCATTTTTATATTCAATGGCTGCCGGGACGTTTCGAACGTCAGGAACAGCTGGTCGCCGGGATAGATCCCGCTTCTTATATAGCCATTGATCCGCTCCACTGCGTTGCCTGCATATCCAAGTTCATCCAGCATGCCGAGGTGCTCAAGATACAGCGTCCTTCTCTGCCGGACATGCAATACCGTAAAATCCGGATGGATCGTCCCGAACCGCTCCAGTTTCAGAGGGCATTCATATCTGTACGGGATATCCATCTGTTTCAGAAGATTGGCGATCAGAATCTCCGATTTTGACCGTACGCGTTCTCCTTTTTCTGTATAAAACTCAGGCATATCATCCCGGAATTCCTTGTGCTCGTACGTTACGGCTTCCCACTGCCGTATATATTCATCATCCGAAAGTTCAATAGGTGTGATGAGAGCCTGACGTTCAGAACTCAGTGACAAATATATATCTTCCGGACATACGCCGGTGCAATCAGCCTGTATTTGCTGAAGGCGCACAAGTTCTTCCTGCGCGGTACGAAATACTTTCCTGTCATAATCCATCTGTGCCAGCGCGATTGCAAGCTGTATGTCTTTTTGGGGTATATACTTCCCGTTCGTTTCTTTTTTACTTCTTTGGTAGTATTGGACCCTGCCTTTATCAACACTTATTCTCAGGGTTCCCGTCAATTCTTTTCGAACGCTGCTTTGTTTCTCCTCTAGGATCTGTTTCAGTCTTTGACATCTTCTTTCTATCAATGATGATATGGTTGCCGAAGTAATATTTCGCATAGTTTGATCTGCCTTTCTTGTTGGGGTATGTCTTGCTACTACAAAAAAAGCCCTATGCAGCCCGGTCTACCGCATGTGGCGGATAACTGACGTTCTCATCATCTTGCTTATCCGCCCTTCGCCGGCTGCACCGGCGCGCTCAGCGGATAACTGACGCCTTCACTGTCTTGCTTATCCGCCTTTCGCCGGCCGCACCGGCGCGTTCAGCGGATAACTGACG
>JAFOIS010000009.1 GCA_017420605.1 Lachnospiraceae bacterium
CACATCGAACGCCGCATGGCCGAACTGGAAAAAGAACTGAAGTCGATCGAAAAAGAACGGATGACCCAGCGCGATAAGCGTCTTTCGAGCGCCCTTCCCAAAGTCGTGCTCGTCGGCTACACGAACGCCGGCAAATCGACGCTCATGAACCGGCTCCTCGAAGAAAACGACCGGCCGGCGGAAGAGAAAAAGGTCCTGGAAAAGGACGCCCTGTTCGCGACGCTCGACACGACCGTCCGCCGCATCGCGCCGAGAGGCATGCGGCCGTTCCTTCTCACCGACACGGTCGGGTTTATCGACGAGCTGCCGCATTCCCTGGTCAAGGCCTTCCGCTCGACGCTCGAAGAAGTGAAATACGCCGACCTGCTGCTCATGGTCGTGGACATTTCCGATCCCGGACACGAAGCGCACATCGACGTTACCGCGGAAACGCTGAAGGAGATCGGCGCGGGGACGATCCCGCGCATTACCGTCTACAATAAAACGGACCGCCGGGACGATCTGCCGTTTGCGCTGCCGGCCGTCCACGGCGACGCCGTCTACCTGTCCGCTGCTTCCGGCTCCGGGATCGGCCTGCTTCTTGACAAGATCACGGAAAAACTCGAAGAAGAGAGGGAAGACGTGCCGCTCCTTCTGCCTTATGCCCGCGGGGATCTGCTCTCGCGCCTTAAGGAGAACGGAGACCTTCGGTCCGCGGAGTACCGCGAAGACGGCGTCTACGCAATCGCAAACCTCGGAGAACGCGAGCGGGCGGAACTGCGCGCCTTCCGGCTGTAAAAAGAAAGGAGTCCTGCCGTTATGCTTCTGTCTGTTGAGAACATGATCATCCGCCGGAGGATCGGGGACAAGGCCGCCGTCGATCTTTTAAAGGAAGCCGGCTTTACCGGGATCGACTACTCCCTCTGCGGAATGGAGGACTGGGATGCGGTCGCCGGAAGTAAAAACGCGCTTTCCTATGCGGAGGATCTGCGCCGGTACGCCGAAGACCGCGGCATCGTTTTCTCCCAGTCGCACGCGCCGTTCACGTTCAAGTACGGCATGGAAATGTCCGTCGAAAATCCGCATATCCGCCATATCATTCAGGCCATGGAATTTGCTTCGCACCTCGGCTGCCCGATGATCGTCGTGCACGGGATCCTCGTGCCGGAAGGAGAGGACGTCTTCGCCTATAACCTCGACTATTATCAGAGACTCCTTCCGTACGCGGAAAAATACGGGATCCTGATCGCCGTTGAGAACCTGACCGGCCGCTCCGGACGGTACACGCCGCCCACCCCGCGCCTTTTCGGTTCGCCGGAAGCCTTCTGCCATATCCAGGACCTTCTTGACAGCCCCCGGATCTGCGGCTGCCTGGACCTCGGCCATGCCAATATGACGTTCCACGACGTCCCCGGCTTCATCCGCGGCTCCAAAGGCCATTTCCGCTACGTGCACATCCACGACAACGACGGCCTGCAGGATCTGCACGAGCTGCCGGTGCTGAACGAGAGCGACGATCTCATTATCCACTGGGACGAAGCCCTCGCCGCCCTCCGGGAGGTCGGCTACGACGGCGCCATGAATCTCGAACTGGTGCGCTATATGAAACGGTTCCCGACGGAGCACCTGCCCTGCGCCATGCGCCTTGCCGCGCTGACCGGACAGATGATGATCGAGGAGTTCACCAATCCCCGTCCGGGGCGGTTCGGGAAGAAGATCCGCTGAGCACACAGGAAAAAGGAGGGCGGCGCCCTCCTTATCTGTACCCTTCCTTTCTGCCCGGCCGCACTGTGCGCTCCGGCCTTTCCTCAGACAAGCCTTAGGAGCTTGGCCGCATTCCCGTAGAATACCTTTTCGACGTCGCCTTTCGTCAGGCCGCATTTCTCCGCGGCACGGCGGAACGCGTCGATCTCGTAATAGGTAAAGTACGTAAGCTTCTCCGCCTCCGGCCCTTCGATCTCCCGCATGTGCGGATCCGTCTCCACACCCTTGTACTGGCCTTTCCGCACAAGGTTGATATACGTCCCGTTCTCGGTCGTGCGGCCCATGCGCATCCTGGAGATCGGAGAGTCCGTTCCGAAAAGGATCCGATCCGGACCTGCTGCGCGGATGAGCTGCTCCATCACATGGCTGTTGCAGTTCGCGCTGAAGTCATAATAGAGATCCGGCACTTCGGACAGCCTCTCAAAGGCGTCGCCGACGTCCTCGTCGCAGTACGCGCGCCCGATGTGCGCGATGATCGTTTTGATATGCGGATACTCTTTGCCGATCATGATCATTTCCGCAAGGTTCACCGGATCGCCCAGCCTCCCCGGCCGCGGGATGTGCAGCATAAGGATCCAGCCGTTCCGATCGAGGACTTCCAGCTGATGGTGCGGGATGAAATCGAGGATCCGGATCTCCGCGGACGGAATGTAGGCGGGCGAGAAATTGAGGTAGACCTTCGCGCCCTTCGCGCCGCTCTCCCGGATCCGGGTCTCGAATTCCTCCGCGGACAAAGTCGGCCACGTCACGTAAAGATACGGCCAGTTCCGCTTCTTTGCCTCCGCGATCGTATAGGCCGTGCACGCCTCCACGTCGTACGCGAGGCTCACCTTGCCGAAGACGAGCGGCGTCACGGTCTTGTCCGGGAAGAGGCACCGGTAATTTTCCTCGAGATCCTCCGCCGAATTCTCCTCACAGGCGAGCCGCGGCCAGAGCGCGCCGCGGTTCGTGAAATAGACCTGATCGCCCAGATAATGCGTTTTCAGGTGCAGATGCGTATGGATATCAATGATCTTCTCCGGCAGGAAATCCCGGAGTTTTTCTTCATAAAAAGCAGCGTCGACCGGCTCGATCGGGCTTACCGCACACCTGTCCATCCTGTTTCCTCCCTGTCACGCGGCGCTCTGCCGGCTCTTCTTAATACAGGTCTCCGTAATTCATCAGGAACTCGCCGAGGATCTCCGCAAATACCGTGAAGTTCTCGCATTCGATAAATTCGTCCGGCTGATGCGCGCCGCCGTATTCGCCGAATTCGCGTCCGCCGCCGAAGCTGAGCGCCCGCGGCGAAGCCCAGTTGACGTAGATCGGATGATCGGAAAGGCACATGGCGATCCCGTCCTGATCCTCGCCGGTCACCTTCTTGACCGAACGCTTGAGCAGCTCCATCGTCGGGTTATCGTACGCGGCTTCCGCAAACCGGAAGAACCTTGTCGTTATCTCGAACCCTTCAAAGACCATTCCGAGAGGCTCCAGTTTTTCGCTAAGCTCCTTCGCCATCTCATCCAGTTCCCGGTAGATCTCTTCTTCGGTCCTGCTGGTATAGAAGCAGATGCCCACCTGCGTCCGGTTGAGGGAAAGATCGGCGCCGACCCGGATGCTCTGGAAGCGGACGGCCGTATCCGGGATAATGCTGTTCGCAAAACGCGGATACTGCATAAGCTCGTCATGTCTGCGCTGCCGGAATTTGTCGATCACTTCCCGGTAGACCGCGATGCCGTCGAGAAGGACTTCGCAGTTGTCGACCGGTTCTTTCGTCGCGATCGTGGCCTTCATGCAGCCGCCCCCGGCACCGGAAGCGACGATCTGCCGGTCCTTGCAGTCCAGATTCAGTACGTCGTCGACCGGGTATTTCAGGCACGCCGCAAGCGAACCGTTACCGCCGCCTTTTTCCTCGTCGCAGTAAGCTGTGAAGATAAAGTCAAACGGCAGCACGATCCCTTCGTCGCGGAGAAGCTGCATAAGATGCCATACCGCCGCGATCCCGTATTTATCGTCGCACGCGCCGCGTCCCCAGACCCTTCCGTCGCGGACCTCTCCGCCGAGCGGATCCACCGTCCAGGTCGAAAGCTCGCCGATGGTCTCGGTGTCGAGGTGCGCCGCCATCATGAGCCGTTTTGAATGATCCGATCCCGGAAGGATGGCCGTCATGTTGAAGCGGTTCTCCAGCCCCCGCCCCGGATAATAATCCGGATGTTCCGTGATTCCCTCGATCTCGAGCGGCGAATAGACTTCCGTTTTGCAGCCGAGGGCGCCGAACGCCTCTCCGAGGAAATAGGCGATCTCTTTTTCATTCCCGGTCGCGCCGAAGTTTTCGGAGTTGATCCGGATAAGGTCTCCCAGTTTCCGGAAGAGCTCGTCATTGCGTTCCCTGATCTCCTTTACGAAGCGTTCCTTTTTTGCGTTTTCCATCCCGTATTTCTCCTGTTTCCGCGTATCTGCGGCATCTTTATGCCCCAGCCGTTTGCAGGCCGCGGCCGCTTCCATTTTATTTTATACCCTCCGGCAGCCGTGTTCCACACCTGAAAACAAAAAAACACCGATATCCGCAGATATCGGTGCCTTCGTGCGTCTCCGGGGGCTCGAACCCCGCACACCCTGATTAAGAGTCAGGTGCTCTACCAAATGAGCTAGAGACGCGTTTCCCGTGCCTTCGCTTCGAGGGAGCGCTCCGGCGCAATTCCATTACCCTCTCCGCTGAAGACGAAGACTATTATATGCAACCTTTATGTAAATTGCAAGCACTTTTTTCAATATTTTTACCGCCCGGCAGGCGGTTCCTTAGGGGCTGTCCCTTTCTTCCGCCCGCCGGGCTGTATCTTTCTTACAGGGCGATCCCGTCCAGCGGTCCGATCGGGCGCGCCATTTCCTCACTGACGTAGATCGTGCCCTTCGTCAGCTGGAAGATCGAAGCGGGAACTTCCTTGCAGACCGGTCCGTAGAGCTGCAGGCGGGAGATCATCCGCTCCCATGCGGAATAGCCGCCGGTGCTCTGCAGATCGTGCCGTTCCAGATGGTCCCGGGCGTGGATCACGTCCCAGGGGCCGATGGAGACGGAATAGGAAGGCGTATGCCATAGCGCCGACTTGCCGCCGGAGTTCTGGATGATGGTCAGGCGGTGGTTGTCCACGAGGCCCGCCTTGATCTCGAGGAACTCTTCCAGCGTATCCGCGGAGAACTTCTTCGTGCACGGATCGATGAACGCCGTATGGCCGACCCAGCCGGTCGCGGAAACGATGAGGTCCGCGCCGCCGCCGCCTTCTTCGGCGATCATATCGGAATAGCAGTGCAGGTTTTCATTCGTATAATAGTGCATCTGCTTAAGCGGCGGACGAAGGTCTTCCCGAAAGCGGAGATAAAACTCGTTCATGAAATGACCGCCGAGAGACCGTCCCCAGGTGATCGGGGCAACGTTCCCGTCCTCGTCGGCGTATTCGTCCATGCAGAAGGCGTGGATATTGCGGCCGGAGATGTTGAAGCGGTTGCACATCTCCACGGCGGCCGTGTAGATATTCTTCCAGGAGTTCGGGAAGACGATGACCGTCTTCTTATCTTCCACGTCGGAACGGTAGATCCAGTCGAAAAGCTCGCAGGTGACGGCGCTGGACGGATGCGGCACGACGCGGACGGAGTAGCCGTTCTCGTTGGTGATATCCATCTCTTCGCGCTTGATGTTGCGGCAGTATTCCAGGACGGCCTTGTCTTTGAAGGGGATCCACTCGCTCGGTGCAAAATCAAATAAACTGCGGTTCATATCCTTCCCTCCTTACCCTTCTTCTTTCTGACGGATCGCTTCGAGCTGCGCTATCAGGTTCGGGGAATCCGGCGCCGAATTCGCTTCGGCCGCGACCTGCGAAGATACGTAGCAGATCCCTTTGTGGAGCCGCATGATGGACCCCGGAATCTTCGGGCTGAGCGGCCCGAAGAGGGCCAGCCGGATCGGGAAGGTCTGATGGGCCGGGAATCCGCCGCAGCCGACGAGATACTCGACGTCGATCCATTCTTTTGCGGCAAAGAGGTCCTTCGGTCCGACCGTGACGGCTTTCGGCGGTACATTGGCGACGTCGCCCGACGCGCCGAACATGCCGCGCATGGAATCATGCGCGATCATTTCCGGCATAGGCGTCACGAGACGGCTGCCCATCGCCGTAAATTCCGCGAGTTCTTCCGCCGGGAAGCTTTCCGGATCGATCGCGCCGATCCCGCCGGACCAGCTGAGCGCCGTGACGGCCACGTCCGCGCCGCCGAGCGCGGCGAGCTCGTCGGAATACGTCTCGACGTTGTCTTTTGTCCAGAAGTGGATCTGCTCCATCGGCATACGGAGAGATGCGTCGAGCCGTTCGTAGAAATACCGCATGAAATGACCGGAGCGGCTGTAGGGGCTCTGCCAGGGCGCGACCTCGCCCTTTTCATTGGCATATTCATAAAGGAAGAACACGTGTACGTTGCGGCAGCTGATCTTAAACTTGTTCAGCGCCTCGGTCAGGCTGATGAAGACGGCGTTTTCGGGGCTCGGCAGGATCAGTACGAGCTTCTCGTCCTTAAGGTCGGACATGCGGATGCGCTGCATCAGCTCCACCGCAAAGTAATTGTGGACGTCGGCGACGACCTTCAGTTCAAACTCCGGATTCTCGAAATTTCTGCCCTGCCGCGCCACAATGCTTTCATTGACCACCCGGTCCAGGACTTCCTCGTCCCGGAAGGGCAGCCATCTTGCAGGCGCAAATCTGAACGATCTTGTGTAAGCCATCTGGTTACCTCCTTTGGTTCATTTATGCCTTCATGAGATGCAGGTCAATCGGCCGATCCGCGCTCCGGCGCTTTGCCTCCGGGCGTGGAGCCGGCGTATTTCTGGAAATTGCGGCGGAACGTGGAGAGACTCACGTAGCCGACCATCGGATAAACGGCGCTGCTGTCCAGACCCTTTTCGTCCATGAGCTGCACGGCGCGCAGGATCCGGACCTGGTTGACATAATTGTTGTAGTTCGTCCCGCGCTGCTCCTTGAAGAGCAATGAGACATAGGTGGTCGACCGGCCGAACCGCTCGGCGATCGCGTTAAGCGACAGATCCGGATCGAAGATATGTTCGTCGATATACTCCATGATCTGCCGTTCCATACCGCTCATGGTGCTGTTGTGACGCGCAAGGATCTCCTCGCAGATCCGGTCGATCATGGACGCGATCTTTCCCTCGACCTCATCCAGGGAACGAAGCGTCTCCCGGGGATCCGCCGGCGGAAGCTCGATCCCGAGATTGCGGCCGGTCCTTGCCGCGGTGAAGGAAAGATCGAGGAAGAGGGATATAAGGCTCTTCGGATCCAGCCGTACCTTCTGCCGGTTCTCCGCAATAATGCCGGCCAGAAGTTCTTTCGCCGTCTCGCTGCTGCCGCCCGTGATGGCCCTCGCAAGAAGGATCTCTTCCGAAAGCGGATAGTAATAGTCGCAGCGCAGGGCGGGTGCCGCTTCGCTGTAGAACATCGGCTGTTCGAGGTGGTTCAGCACGGCCAGGTTGAGCGCGGTTTCCGCCTGCTCCGCCGCCCGGAAGATCTCATCCGGAGTGAAGACCGCCTGGCTGATCCCGATATACAGCCCTTCCTGCTGCGCGGCATTCTGCAGCGTATTCCGGCAGTTTGCCGTAAGGGCGGAAATGTAGGACTGCAGCTGGTCCCATTTTTCGTAATTGACCAGGATCCGGTAATGGTCGGTGTCCAGATAATACAGCCAGGACCTGACCGGGATCTGCCCCGACAGGTGCGCAAGGAGCGCCTCCATGGCCAGTTCCGCCGTCTGCGCCATATCCCGGTCCCGAAGGACCGAGAAGAGGATCTCCAGGGCGATCACGCTGAAATTTTCATGCGGAAAACGGATCTGGCAGCTCTCCAGCTGCTCTCCGAAGGATTCGATGAGAGACGCGGAACCGTCGAGCAGGGCGCCGAGGACCTTCTGCCTTGCAAGGGGCTTCAGCTGGACGACCGCCGACTCCATCTCGCTCTTCTCCGCAAGGATCCTGTCAAAGGCGTGTTCGAGTGCCGTAAATTCGCCGCCGCCCTCGTTCGATCCGACATATTTCGTCAGAATGTTCTGCACGGGGTGATAGCTTATACGCGACAATATGTAGGAGAGAAGAATGCTGAGAACGAAGGTGACCAGCAGGATCTGGATCACGACCGGGAGCGTTGCGTTATGAGTCCTGTGATAGACCGAGACCGGCAGGTCGATACTGTAAATGAAGTTCCCGTCGGAGGATGCGCGGGTAAAGCTCGTGCTTCTTTCGTCAGAGGTCCCGGTACGGTACTCCCAGAGAACGTTGCCGGCAGCGTCGGTCAGCCGGAAAGCGGACACGCCGGCCGGAGAGGCGGCGTCGAGCCTTGCCTCCATCATGCCCGACGGGAAGAGGATGTTCACCTCTCCCTTGTAGCGGCCGCCCTCGATATCCCGGAACGGCGCCTGATAGAGGATATACGGCGTATTTTCGAAAACGACGGTCGAAAAGGATACGGTCTGCGCCGTGGTGGAAGTGAAGAAGTACTGGATATCATCCCGGTAGATCTCCCGGTAGCGTTCCAGATCATCCACGATACTGCGGTTGTTGTAAAGCACGGGGCTGTCATAAAACTTGAAAGAAAAGGATTTGGCGCCGCCGCCCACACAGGCCATATTAAGACTGCGTATGATCTGGGCGCGCGTTTCCCCGTCCGCGCCCTTCCCGTTCAGCATATCGAGGTAAAGGGAATGGATCCAGCCGTTGTACTGCACGACGTCCGTCATTTCGGCCGCGGTATCATAAAGCCCCGCAAACTGGGCGGCCGTAGCGTCGAGTGCGACCTTCGCGCGGGCTTCGTCGCTCGTGTCCGCCGTTTTCCGCATCAGCGGCAGGAAAATGAGCGCAAGAAGGACCGTTGCCAGAAGGCACGGAAGAACGGTCGAAATGAGAAGCCTCGTAAAAAAGCGGGATCGGTTATTGGTGAAAGGCCAGTATTTCATAACTCGAACGGGCTGTCCCGGTTCCGGAGGAAACTTCTTTCTGCATCATACCACAGAACGGGCGATCGGGAAAGAAAAAGGAGAGAGCCAGGGCCCTCTCCCTTTCTGTTACATGCTGTGATCAACGGGTGCGGTCATAGACCGACTGATAGCACTTGCACATCTCGTTCATGCCGAGCTGTTCGAGCGTCTTGGTGTACGCTTCCCAGTCTTTGTCGACGTCAAGCGCGCCGGTGATGAATTTGTCGCGGTATTCCTCCCAGCCGGCCTTGAGGTCAGCCTGATAGAGGTCGCGGATCTCGGTCTCTTCTTCGGTGTAGCCCGGGACCTTCGGGACAGACGGCATTGCCCATTCAGCATAATCGAAGAAATGCTCTGTGTATTTCTCGATATACCACGGACGGGTCGCCTTCGCGGAGAAGGTCAGCTGCAGGTCGGACTGGATGTACGGCAGGGACAGCTGGCCGCAGCCGAGGTTCTTGTTCGTCCATGCGGAACCGTCGGCCGGCATGATGATCTTCGGTTCGCCGTTTTCGTCCACTTCAAAGGTCTCGCCCGGTTTGCCGCAGCAGCGGACGAGCATGACGTTATCATCCGCATACAGGGCGTCGAGCCAGCGGGCCGCAAGTTCCGGATTCTCGCAGTCGGTCGAGACACCGGTGAACATGCCGTAGTTCTCATACATCGTCATCTTGGGCGTCGGGGCAAGCTCAGAGGTCAGCGGATAGCCGATCGTATAGATCTCGGAGTTGGGCGTCTCCTGGCCGGCTTTTGTCAGGTTTGAATAGGAACCGCAGAAGGACGCGTACATCGCAACGACGGCAACGCGTTCCGCCGTGACTTTTTCCGCAACGATATCCATCGTGTTGGTCGCGATCTCGGCATCGAGGAGGCCTTCCTGATAGATGTCACCCAGCCAGCCGAGCATGGCCTTCATGTTGTCGCTCGTGTATTCCGGGAAGACAACGCCGTTTTCGTCCGCGGAGAAGAAGTCGCAGGATTCGATGTTCTCAACGCCGAACGCCGTTCCGATCGCCGGAAGCAGCCACTCCACGGAGGTAGCGGTGAACGGGATCTCATCGTCCTGACCGTTGCCGTTCAGATCGCCGGCGGCCTTTATGGCGCGGAGGCACTCTGTGAATTCATCGACCGTCTTCGGGATCTCAAGACCCAGCTGCTCAAGCCACGGCAGGTTGTACAGCAGGATGATGCGGTTGAAGCGCGGTGCCGCGAAGGTCGTGATCGCGTACATGCTGCCGTCATAGTTCGTGACGTTCTGGGCATACGGAATACCCATATCGTCATACATTTTGCTCATGCACGGGAACCAGTCATACCAGTGTTCCGAGAAATCCACCATCATGCCGTTCTGGCCGGCGCTGAGGGCCGTCTGTGCGGACGCACCCATGTTGACGATGTCGTTCAGCTTTTCCGGAGAGGAAAGCTTTGCCGCGATCAGTGTGCTGTAGTCAGCGTACGGAACGACTTCCCATTCGATGTGAACGTTGGTGTAGTCTTCCATCCACTGCCAGAAGAACAGATCGTTCGAAGGCGGCAGGAAGCTCGAGGAAACGCCTTCCCAGGTGTAAACGCTCAGTGTTTGCTTCTCTTCGCAGAGCCAGCCCGGATGTTCCTCCTTCCAGGACTCGCCGCCTTCTTCAGCCGGCGCCTCTTCCGAAGATGCTGCTTCGCTCGCGGGGGCGGCTTCCGAAGAAGCGGCTTCGCTGGCCGGGGCGGCTTCCGAAGACGCTGCTTCACTCGCCGGAGCCTGGCTCGAAGACGGAGCGGTCTGACCGCAGGCTGCCAGAAGCGACAGGGCAAGGATCAGAACAAGACTCAGTGATACAAGTTTTTTCATGTGTTTCTCCTTCCTTTTGCATATTTGCAGTGGAATTGTCCACAGGTTGCACGTTTTGTAAGTTCCCCGCGCTTTCCGTGCGGGATGCGCCTCTCAGCCCTTGACGGCGCCGATCATGAGGCCCTTCTCAAGATTCTTCGAAATAAACGGATAGATAACGAGCATCGGCAGGACCGACACGATGATGACCGCGTACTTCAGCTGCAGGGCGGAGAGGATCTCCGCGGCCGTCAGCGCTTCCGTATTGCCGAGCGCGCTGGAGAGCGTATTCTGGATGACGACGCTCCGGATGTAGAGCGCCAGCGGCTGCTTCGTCCGGTCGGAAAGGTACAGCATGGAATTGAAGTACGCGTTCCAGTGGCCGACGCCCATATAGAGCGTAAGGACCGCGAGGATCGGTTTGCTGAGCGGCAGGACGAACTGGCCGAAGATACGGTATTCCGAAGCGCCGTCGATACGGGCGCTCTCGATGATCTCGTCCGGCAGGGACTCGAAGAACGACCGCGAGATCATGACGTACCAGGCGGTGGTCAGGGCGCAGACGATGATCGCCCAGCGGCTGTTGTAAAGGTGCAGGAACCGGCCGACCACGATGTAGGTCGGGATAATGCCGCCGTTGAAGAACATCGTGACCATGACGATCTTGGTGATCAGCTTCCGGTGAAGAAATTCCTTCCGGGACAGCGGGTAGGCGCAGAGCGAGGTCGTAATGACGCCGCAGATGGTGCCGACGACGGTGAACCAGATGGTATTGCCGTAATAGGTAATGACCTGCGGATCCGCAAGGACCTTCCGCACGGCGGTAAGATTGATCCCGACGGGCAGGAACCATACGTCGCCGCGGGCGGCCGCGATCGGATCGGAAATGGCCATACTGAACACGTAGATCAGCGGATACAGCGTAATAACGATGATCAGTACGACAAGGAAGTAGACCACGAAGTCAAAGACCCTGTCGCCGAATGTCTTTTGAAAATGCATACTCGTCACCTCACCACAACGACGTATCGGAGATCTTCTTGGTGAGCCGGTTCGCGCCGACCAGAAGAGCGACGTTGACAACGGAGTTGATCAGGCTGATCGCGGTCGACAGACTGAATTTCTGATCCTTCAGACCTGCGCGGTACGCGTAGGTCGACAAGACGTCCGAGACTTCGTACGTCATCGGGGTGTACATCAGGATGATCTTTTCATACCCTACGGTCATGATGCTGCCGATCCGGAGGAGCAGCATGATGATGATCGTGGGAAGGATGCAGGGAATCGTGATGTAGAAGATGTTCTTAAGGCGGGTACTGCCGTCCAGCGCCGCCGCCTCATAGAGGTTCGGGTCGATGCCGGCGATCGCCGCCGTGAAGACAACGGCGTTGAAGCCGGTGTGCTGCCAGATGTCCGATCCGATATACAAGGGCCGGAACCACGAGGACGTCGCGAGGAAGTTGATCTTTGCCCTGCCCAGTTTTACGAGGATCATGTTGACGAGACCGTCATCCACCGAAAACACGTTGTAGATGATCGCCACGATAACGACCGTGGAGATGAAGTACGGCAGGAGCGAAATGTTGGCGGTCAGGTTGCGGAACCTGCGGATCCGGATCTCGTTGAGCAGCAGGGCAAAGCCGATCGCCAGCGGGAAGGCGATCAGGATGCTGAGGATATTCAGGACCAGCGTATTGCGGACCAGACGGAAGAAGTTCGGATTCTTGAGCAGCATCTGGAACCATTTGAGTCCGGCCCAGCGGGAATGGCTGCTGACGAAGGCGTCGCCGATCCTGTAATTCTGGAACGCGATGGAAAGGCCGAACATCGGCCAGTACCGGACCAGGAAGAAAAACAGCATCGGTATGATCAGCATGACCCAGTAGGGCGACTGGGACTTTATGCGGGCCCGGCGGTGGGACCTCTTGAGTTCCAGGGATAACGCATCCCCGGCGGCGGCTGGTTTTTTCATGGGTTATCCTCCCGTGTTGCCTTTTTTGTTACTCTACACGATGGACGCAGAACGGGATCTCTCCCCTCCAGGGGCTGAGATCGTCGTTCCGGTACTGCTCCCGGGCAGCTTTGTCCCGGAAATCCGGAATATCGTACTGGCGGCTGTCGTCAAGGACGCTCCGCCATCCGAGAATGGCGACCGCGCTCATGGCGCAGGCCCGGTAGACGTCCATGTCCGGCGTCCTGCCTTCCCGTATTTCGGCAATATAATTGCGGACGCAGCGGTAATCGGTGACCTGATGGCCTACGTTCGGCAGGCCCTTGCTGATCGCTTCCTTTGAAAGGGCGTCGGGTTCCGGCCTGTAATATCTTACGCAGCCAAGATGCGCCGTCTCTTCCGGCAGATCCCAGGGGTTGATGGCAAGACATACGGTATCTTCCGCCGTACGGACGCTTTCCACGCCGCCCTTGCTGCAGGCCAGCCGGAACCAGTGTGTCTGCGGACCGTAGGAGACGCAGCCGGTGACCCGGAAGAGCGCGCCGCTGTCCATTTCCACCAGCATCACGCCGTTATCGGCCTTTCCTTTGCCGCCGCGGGCTTTCACGTACCCGGAGTTGTCGGCCGTCTTGCCGATGACCCGTTTCGGCATCATCCGCGTCATGTTCATAAGCGGCCCCAGCGAATGGGTGAGGTAATAGGTCGTGGGCAGACGCCTTCTCCAGTGATCCGGCGTAGGCGAATACCGGCCGGAGTTTTTCGGCGAACTCGGATGGCAGTACTCGGCTTCGGCGTAGACGAGGTCTCCGAGGATCCCGGTGCCGAAGATGCGCTCCATCTCCAGGCAGGCCGTGCCATAAGGACTGTTTTCCGCGAGACTGTAGTAGACGCCGGTCTCTTCCACGGCTTCCACGAGTTCGACGCATTCCTTCATGGTCGCGGCGGGGATGCATTCGCTGACGACGGCGATCCCTTTCCGGAGCGCCTGGATCGCGCATTTCGCGTGATCCGGCAGATAGTTGCACAGAATAACAAGATCGATGCCGCTGCCAAGGAGCTCGTCATAAGACGCGAAGACTTTCACGTCCTCCGGGCAGTACTTCTTTGCTTCTTCCACACGCTCAGGGTTCTGGTCGCAGATCGCCTCGATCCGTACTCCCTCGATGTAGTTCATCGCCATGAGGTGGGACTGGCCGCGCCACAGGCCGAATACACCGACCTTCAACAGTTCTTTGCTCATCTTTATTCAGGCCTCTCCACGGGATAGTTAAAAGACAGCAGGAATTCTGCCATAATTACCATAAATATCGTAAAATATTCATATTTTTTGTCAATATTCATTAATTTAACCCCCGCATGTATGAGGAAAAACACAAAAAAAAGACGGGCACCCCCCGTCTGTCCTGTTCCGCCGCCGCTGCCGGCACGAAAAAAAGCGGCGCTCCGGTCCCGGAGCGCCGCTTCCTCTATGCGTCTTTTTTACAGCATTTCCCTGATAAACGCCTCAAAATCCTCCGGCCGCATCGCGCCGACCCGCTGCGCTGCAAGCGCGCCGTCCTTGAACAGCAGGAAATTCGGGATCGAGAAAACGTTGAACGCGCGTACGGCGTCGCCGTCCTCGTCGACGTTCAGTTTATACACTTCGACCTGTCCCGCAAAGAGCGCCGCCATTTTGTCCACGACGGGGGACATCATCTTGCACGGACCGCACCAGTCCGCATAGCAGTCCACAAGGACCGGGACCTTCGCTTCCGTAATGACCTTGTCAAATTCCGCACTGGTAAGCTGTTTCGCCATAGGTGACCTCCTTTTATGATCTTATACCTTCTCCTGCATCATACCGCCTTCCCGGACCGCCGTCAACTTGCATATCCGGCTGCCGAGAAGGGAGAATTTCCGCTCGTATTCCGTCATGACGTTGCCTTCGGAAAGCACCGGGTCCCTGTGAAGATCCCGGGTCACGTCCGTGAGCGTCCAGCCGGGCGTCTCCCCGATCTCTTCAAGTGAGAAATCGAAAAGCGCTTCGTTGTCCGTCTTGAATTCGAGCCGCCCGCCCTTCTTCAGGAACTTTTCATAGACCGCAAGGAACTCCCGCGAGGTGAGGCGCCGCTTGTGATGCCTTGCCTTCGGCCACGGGTCCGAAAAGTTGAGATACAGCACGTCGACGCTCTCCGGCGCAAGGTGCATCGGCAGAAGACCTGCGTCGACGCAGTAGAAGCGGACGTTGTCCGGCGCCGTGCCCGCCTCGTCCAGCTCCTCCATTTTCCGGATCGCCTTGAAAAGCACCGATTCATAACGCTCGACGCCGAGGAACCCCGTTTCCGGATGCTGCGCGGCCATTCCGAGGATAAAACCGCCCTTGCCCATCCCGATCTCGACCGCAAGCGGCAGGTTCCGTCCGAAAAGCGTCTCCGAAGTCAGTATCTCGTCCATGTCCGGATGGATAACGTATCCGCTCTCCGCAACGACGCCCTTTGCTTCCGGAATATTCCGAAGTCTCATAGATCCTCCCAAGCCGCCCGGCCCGCTCCCGAAGGCCTCTTCCGCACACGCTCTCCGGCGCGGCTTCATAAGGTCCGGCGCGGCATTTTCGGCTTTTGTATAAAGCAACCGGCCGTATCCCGGCCGGTTGACATAGTCTCCGCTGGCTGTGTATTTTATTGAAACTTAACAGTGTTTATCCACTTTTGAAGACGCAAAACACCGCATATTTCCTACTTATACACGAATTTATCCACATTTTCCACCGTATTTTGTTCCGTTTTTATGTGAACCGATGATAAATGTGGATAACTTTATGTTACTGTCCGGACATCGCCGCGAGCTCTTCTTCACTCAGCTTGAAGAGGAAGAGATTCTTGTCGGTCAGGACGATCTTGCCGATCTCATCGGCGTTCTTTTCGATCGCGGCCGCTTCCTTCCAGGCATTGAGGACCTCGTCGTAATGCTCGTTCTTCTTCGTCCGCAGCAGAGAAGCCTTCTTGGTCTCCGTTCTCTCCTCGTCGAAGACCTTGTCGAGACGCGCGATGTAATACTGCGAACCGTCCGTGTTCATAAACACTTCCGGATAGATCTCCCCTTCCGCAAGGCCTTTCGTCTTCTCAACGAGGGCCGCGCTGATCTCCGGCGTTTCGGCGTTCGTCGTATAGCCGACCACACCGCCGTTTATCTTCTCGCTGAACGGCGTCCCGAATTCCTTGAGGTCGAGCGTCGCGTTATCTTCACGCGCAAGGAGTTCGTCCAGCACCTGCTGCATCGTCGCCTTTACTTCTTCATCCGCCGCAGCGATGGCTTCCGCGATCTTCTCGTCGTCCGCATCCGCGAGCGACGGATCTTCCGTCTGCACCGATTCCTTCGACGGGACCGTCATGGTCAGGAAGGAGATCGACGTCTGCTGCGCCTCGTCGTCCGGGATCTCCGGATCGACTTCTTCGCCGATCGCCGCATGCATCTTTTCCTGGATCTTATAGAGCGTGAGGTTCTTCACGACGTCTTCCTTCGAAGCGCCGATCTTGTCGCGGGTCTCCTTGTCGTTCGCGTCGATATACTGCTGCGCGACCGCATCGATCTCCGCTTTCTCCTCATCGGTGAGCGCGATGCCGTAATCCGCGGCGTGCCGGCTGATCACCACAAGGTTCGCCAGGTCGTCGGCGGTGCTGTCGACGATGCCCTGGCCGTAGGTCGTGCCGGCTTCTTCGTCGTAGATAACGTCATAATAACCGCCGCTCATATACTGGTTATAATAGGTATACATCATGGCCGCCTGGTAATGGGCGTCAAAGGAGATCTGCCCGAGGGAGATGCTCTCGCCGTCTACCGTGACAGCCGTTTTCGTTCCGTCGATCCTGCTGCCGCAGCCCGCCATACCGAGTGTCAGGGAAAGCGCGAGGATAAGGACCGCCGCTTTCCGGATCCAATGCTTCATTTCTGTTGTTCCTCCTTCATCCCGCCCGGCCCCAGGGGCACGCGGCAGGGTCTCTTCTGAAACCTGAATGTTAATTATAACGCCTAAATCATATGCCTGCAAGTTCCATGGAAAATGTTTTCAGCACCTTTACCGTCTCTTCCATGGTTTCTTTCGGCTTCATCAGGAAAAATGAACCCGTCTTGTACCGTTTGAACTTGATATCCCCGCGGAAATGCATGAGCACGTCCGGAAGCTTTACCGGATCGAACGCAGGCTGCGGATGGATCGCCATCGCGACCTCCCCGTCCCGGATCTTCATTTCCGTAATGGACGCTTTATGCGCCCACGCCTTAAGGTCCGCCACGAGCAGCAGATTTCTCGCGGGCCTCGGCAGTTCGCCGAACCGGTCGATGAGCTCGTCCGTCATATCGTCCATATCGGCGTCGCTCTCGATCATCGCGATCCGCTTGTAGGCGTCGAGTTTCTGATACTGGTCGGCGATATAATCCGGCGGCAGATACGCGTCGATCGGCAGGTCTACGAGCGTCTCGAAGTCTTCCTCCTTCGTCTCCTCGCCTTTTTCGACCGCCACGGCCTTTGCGAGCATCTTGCAGTAAAGGTCGTAGCCCACCGCGTCCATATGGCCGTGCTGCTCCGCGCCCAGAAGGTTTCCCGCGCCGCGGATCTCGAGGTCGCGCATGGCGATCTTGATGCCCGCGCCAAGCTCCGTGAACTCCCGGATCGCGGCAAGCCGCTTTTCGGCGATCTCCCGGAGGACCTTGTCCCGCCGGTACATGAGGAACGCGTACGCGGTCCGGTTCGACCGTCCGACGCGGCCCCGCAGCTGATAGAGCTGCGCCAGTCCCAGCCGGTCGGCGTCCTGGATCAGGATCGTGTTGACGTTCGGGATATCCAGCCCGCTCTCGATGATCGTCGTCGCGACCAGCACGTCGATCTCGCCGTTGATGAAATCGACCATGACCTTCTCGAGTTCGGCCTCCGCCATCTGGCCGTCCGCGTATTCCACCACGGCCTCCGGCACGAGGCTCCGGATGCGGCGCGCCACGTCCGCGATGTCCGCGACGCGGTTATAAACGTAATAGACCTGGCCGTCGCGGGCCATTTCCCGGCAGATCGCCTCGCGGACGATCTCCTCGTTATATTCGCATACGTAGGTCTGGACCGGCACGCGGTCCTGCGGCGCCTCTTCGAGCACGCTCATGTCCCGGATCCCCACCAGCGACATGTGGAGCGTCCGCGGGATCGGCGTGGCCGTGAGCGTCAGCACGTCCACGTTCTGCCGGAGCTGTTTGATCTTCTCCTTGTGCGTGACCCCGAAACGCTGCTCCTCGTCGATGACAAGAAGGCCGAGGTCCTTGTATTTCACGTCCTTCGAAAGCAGCCGGTGCGTCCCGATGACGACGTCCACCTGCCCCTTTGCAAGATCCGCGATCGTCTTTTCCTGCTGCCTGGGCGTCCGGAAGCGGCAGAGCAGATCCACCCGGACCGGGAAATCCATCATCCGCTGCGTGAACGTATTGTAATGCTGCTGCGCGAGCACCGTCGTCGGCACAAGGAACGCGACCTGCTTGTTTTCCTGCACCGCCTTGAACGCCGCGCGGAGCGCGATCTCCGTCTTGCCGTAGCCGACGTCGCCGCAGATGAGGCGGTCCATGATCTTTTTGCTTTCCATGTCGCGCTTGACGTCTTCGATCGCCGTCAGCTGGTCCTCGGTCTCCTCATAGGGGAAAAGTTCCTCGAACTCCTTCTGCCAGACGGTGTCCGGGCCGTACACGAAGCCGTTCCGCTTCTCCCGCGCCGCATACAGCAGCACGAGCTCCCGCGCGATCTGGTGTACCGCCGTTTCCACGCGGGCCTTCGTGCGGTTCCACTCCTGGGTGCCGAGCTTATTGAGCCGCACCTTCTTTTCGGTGTCCGCCGCCGCGTATTTCTGCAGCGTGTCGAGCTGCGTCGCGAGCACGTAGAGATTGCTGCCGTCGTATTCGATCTTGATATAGTCCCGGAGGACGCCGAGCGCCTTCATCTGGACCGTCCCGCGATAAATGCCGAGGCCGTGCGTCTCGTGCACGACGTAATCGCCGACTGAAAGTTCCGCAAACGAGGAAATGCGTTTGCCCGTATATTTTTTCGCCTTCTTCCGCGGCCGTTTCCTGCCGAAGATATCCTTCTCGGAAATGAGGACAAAACGGGAGAGCGGATACTCGAAGCCGCGCGTTGCATAGCCTGCCGCCACCAGGACTTCTCCCTTAAGGAGGACCCGGTCGGTATCCTCGGTATAAAACGCGTGCAGACCCGCTTCCCGGAGATCCTCCGCAAGGCGCATCGCCCTCGTGCGGGAGGCGGAAAGGAGCACCGCGCGGTACCCCGCCTTTTCATAGCGCATAAGGTCCTGCACGAGAAAATCAAAGCTGTTGTTATAGGACGCGACCGCCTGGCAGGTCACGGAAAAGGACGCCCGTACGTTCCACGTCCCCTTCGCCGCCTCGAGCGCGCACAGCGCGACGCAGCGCAGGCCGTTCAGAATGGAGACGATCTCCTCCGCGCCGAAGATCTCCGGCACTTCCTCCGCCCGGTACGTACCCTGACGGATCCGGTTCTCGACGCTTTCCCGGAATTCATCCTCCGTCGCGTGCGCGCAGTCGACGAGCCGGTTCGGGTCGTCGAGCACAAACAGCGAATCCTCCCCTTTGAAATAGGAGAGAAGGGTGTCCTTCGCCTGCGCTTCCTCGGTCGCCGGATAGATCACCGCCTCGGTCAGCGTCTCGCTGGAACGCTGGCTCTCCGGCTCAAACGAGCGGATCCCGTCCACCGTATCGCCGAATAGCTCGATCCGGTACGGCATTTCCTGCGTCATCGACCATACGTCGAAAATATCGCCGCGGATCGAAAACTGGCCCGGATTCTCCACCTGGGGCACGCGTTCGTAGCCGACCTTCGTAAGGCGTTCCGCCTCCTTCGCAAGATCGAGCTCCTCGTCCGGGAAAATGACCTCCGTCGACGCGTCGAACACGGCGCGCGGCGTGATTTTGTCCATGAGCGCCGGGACCGGCAGAACAATAGACGCGGCCGGATCGGCGATCACGCCGCGGATCGCCGCGATGCGCTCCGCCGAGAGCAGGGAGCTGCGAACGTCCGCCTGGTAAAAGAGCAGATCCTTTGCCGGATAGTAATAGGTATTCGGGCAATAGAATCGGAGGTCCTCGTAAAACGAGCGCGCCTTGAGGTCGTTTTCACAGATGACGACGCACCGCTTCCCGCCGGAGAGCGCAAAAGCGAGGTTCGCCTTCTGCGACTCGACGCAGCCGGACACCATGAGGATCCCTTTATTCTTTTTCAGTTTTTCCGCGATATTCTGGAACTCCGCCTGGCTTTCCAGGGGTTCGAGATAGGTTTTATACATTTCTGCGTTCCTTCGCAGTATTGTACCGGTTCATGGCTTTGTCGACGCCGTCCGTGATGATCGACGCGGCGGCCTTCGCGGCCGTCTTCTCCGCCTCTTCGATCGCGGTCTTATCAGGCCCTGTGATCTTCGCGAGCACGTGGTCCGCCAGATCCCAGCCCTCCGGCTTGTCGCCGACGCCGACGCGGATGCGTATAAAATCCTGTGTGCCGAGATGCAGAATGATGTTCTCGAGCCCGTTGTGGCTCCCCGCGCTCCCTTTTTTGCGGATGCGCAGATGTCCCGCCGGGATCGCGATATCGTCGCAGATCACGATCAGCTCCTTCGTCGGGTCGACCTTATAGAAATCGCAGACCGCGCGCACCGCCTCGCCCGAAAGATTCATATAGGTAAGCGGCTTTACGCAAAGGACCTTTTCCCCGCCGACCGTTCCTTTTCCGATCATGGCGCGGAACTTCACCTGCGGCCCGTCGATATGATGCTCCTCGATAAACGCGTCCACCGTACGGAACCCCGCGTTGTGGCGCGTTTCCGCGTATTCCCTTCCCGGATTGCCCAAACCGACTATGACGTACATTATTTCCCCCGGAAGAACCACTTCACAAACTTATTCGTCAGCCTCGAATACCAGTAGATCAGCATCGCCGCCAGCACCGCGAGCGGGATGAGCAGCAGCGACCAGCCCATCCAGAGCGTATGGATATCGTAGAACCCCGGCAGAAACAGGATCGCGAGCAGCATCACGACCCCCGCGAGCGCCGTCACGAGCTTGTGATACCCGTTCATCGGCGAGCATACCTGCGCCACGGTAAACAGGCCGACAAGGCCGCCGAGCACGAGCGTGAACGTTGAATAGACCTCCGGATTCCAGCCGAACATCTCGTTGAGGAACTGCACGAGCAGCATCATCGTCACCATCGTGAACGCGCCGGGCGCCGCCACCTTCAGCACGTGCTTGAGGAATCCGCCGCCGGGCAGGTTCTCCTGCTGCTCGAGCGTAAGAAGGAAGCTCGGAAGGCCGATGCAGGCCACGTTGATGAGCCCCATCTGCAGCGTCGTGAACGGATAGCGGCGCTTCAGCAGAATGTAAATGAACACAAGGATCACCGAATAGATCGTTTTCGTCAGATACAGGGAACTGACGCGCTCGATATTGGAAATGATCTCGCGGCCTTCCTTCACGATGCTCTTCATGGACGTAAAGTCGGAATCGAGCAGCACGATGTGCGCGGAATGCTTGGCAGCTTCCGACCCGGCCGCCATCGCGATGCCGCAGTCCGCGTCCTTGATCGCGAGCACGTCGTTGACGCCGTCGCCGACCATCGCGACCGTCTTGCCGCTTTCCTGCCAGGCCCGGACGAACGCCTGCTTCTGCTCCGGTTTCACGCGTCCGAAAATGTTGTACTTGCGGATCTCCTTCTTCAGCAGCGCCGGGTCCGCCGGCAGCGTCGACGCGTCCACATATTTATCCGCGCCGGAAACGCCCGCCTTTTTCGCGACCGTGGAGACCGTCACCGGGTTGTCGCCGGAAATGACCTTCACCGACACGCCGTTATCCGCGAAGTA